>NZ_CDWTMO010000022.1:0-35988 GCF_977946435.1 Frankia sp. CgKIO3
GGGCGGGCGGGCCGGCGGCTACGTCAGCGTGTACGAGACCGGGGTGCGGGTGGACCGCCCCGGGGAGGCGTTCTGGATCCCGCGCGAGGCCGTCCGCGGTGCCCGGCTGGAGCGGGCGCACGCCGGCAAGGTTTCCGCTCCCGGGCGTCTGATCGTCATCGCGTGGTCGTTCGGCGGGCACGAGCTGGAGACCGGTTTCCGTGGCGAGGACCGCGCCCGTCAGCCCAAGGTCGTGCGCGCCGTCCACGACCTGATCGGCCCCCCGCTCGCGCAGCTGGCACCGGGCGACGTCACCTCACCGCACGCGGTACCGCGGATCCGCCCCCGGGCCATCGCGCCCGGCCCCGGGACGGTGGGCCGGCCCGGGCAGCGACCGGGTTCCGGACAGCCGACCGAGGAGATGCCGGCGATCCGGACCGGCCCTCGGCTGCGTTCCCGGGGGGAGCGGGCCCAGGCCCGCGGCGAGCAGGCGGTGCCCGCCGACCGGCGGCCCTACGCGGAGCGGTGGCGCTCGGACCAGCGACTCCCCGATCGGCGACACCCGGATGAGGGTCACCTCGACCCGCGCCGCCCCGACTCGCGCCATCCCGATCAGCGGCCGGCGGATCCGGGATCGGGCCCCGGGTGGGTGCACCCGGGACAGCTTGATCAGTCTGACCCCGGCTGGTCGTCGGTTGACCCGTTGACCTCACCGCTCGGTGAGGTCAACAGGCTGAAGGAGGATCGGTGAGCACTCCCACCACGACGCCGACGCGAGCGGTCCTGATGCTGGAGGACGGTCGCAGCTTCGTCGGCGAGGCGTACGGGGCGATCGGCGAGACCTTCGGCGAGGCCGTGTTCTCCACCGGGATGACCGGCTACCAGGAGACGCTGAGCGATCCGTCGTTCCACGGCCAGGTCGTCATCATGACCGCCCCGCACATCGGCAACACCGGCGTCAACGACGAGGACTACGAGTCCGAGCGGATCCAGGTCGCCGGGTTCGTCGTGCGTGACCCCGCCCGGCGGGCCTCCAACTGGCGCGCCCGGGGCACGCTTGACGACGAGCTGGCCGCGGCCGGCGTGGTGGGGATCAGCGGGATTGACACCCGGGCGCTGACCCGTCACCTGCGTGAGCTCGGCTCGATGCGGTGCGGGATCAGCAGCGTGCTCGACGCCGACGCCGACGCCGATGGTGGCCCGGTCGGCACGGGCCCGGGTTCCGGCGCGGACGGCGAGCGGGCGGCGGTGTTCGACGCCCTGCTCGACCGGGTCCGCGCCTCCCCGGAGATGCTCGGCGCGGATCTTGCGCCCCGGGTCTCCACCCCTACCCCCTATGTGGTGGAGGCGGTGGCGGGCGCCGCGCTGTTCAAAGTCGCCGCGCTCGATCTCGGCATCAAGCGCGCGACGCCGGCCGCCATGGCCGCGCTGGGCTGCGAGGTGCACGTGCTGCCGGCCCGCACCATCGGCGAACAGCTGCTGGCGCTCGAACCGGATGGGGTGTTCCTGTCGAACGGTCCCGGCGACCCGGCGGCGGCGGACTATGCGGTTGACGCGCTGCGGACGGTGCTGCGGGCCGGTGTCCCGGTGTTCGGGATCTGTTGCGGGCACCAGCTGCTGGCCCGCGCTCTCGGCTTCGAGACGTACAAGCTCACCTACGGCCACCGCGGCGTGAACCAGCCGGTCGGGGACATGGCGACCGGGCGGATCGCGGTCACCAGCCAGAACCACGGGTTCGCCGTGCGGGCGCCGCTGACCGGGGTGACCGACACCCCGTTCGGCCGGGTGGTGGTCAGCCACCGCGGCCTCAACGACAACGTCGTCGAGGGATTGGAGTGTCTGGACGTGCCGGCCTTCAGCGTGCAGTTCCATCCGGAGGCCGCGCCGGGGCCGCATGATGCCTCCCCGTTGTTCGAGCGGTTCCGCGCTTTGATGGCGGACACCCGGGAGCGTGGCAAGAGATCTGTCGGGAGTGAACGATGAGTGGTTCGACGAGCCAGGGGTCCCCGCGGGTCAGGAGCGCAGCGAGTGATCCGCGGGAAAGGCTGAGCAGTGTCCTGGTCCTCGGCTCCGGGCCGATCGTGATCGGCCAGGCGTGCGAGTTCGACTATTCGGGTACCCAGGCCTGCCGGGTGCTGCGCGCGGAGGGCCTGCGGGTCATCCTGGTCAACAGCAACCCGGCGACGATCATGACCGATCCGGGGATCGCGGACGCGACCTACGTCGAGCCGATCATCCCGGACATCGTCGCGAAGATCATCGAACGGGAGCGGCCCGACGCGATCCTCGCCACCATGGGGGGCCAGACCGCGCTGAACACCGCCGTCGCCCTGCACGACGCCGGTGTCCTGGACCGCTTCGAGGTCCGTCTGATCGGCGCGAACATCGACGCGATCCGCGCCGGGGAGGACCGTCAGGCGTTCAAGGACATCGTCGCCGCGGTCGGCGGCGAGACCGCGCGCAGCGCCATCTGCCACACCGTCGCCGAGTGCCTGGCCGCCGGGGAGGAGTTCTCCTACCCGGCGGTCGTGCGACCCAGCTTCACCCTCGGCGGCGCCGGCAGCGGCTTCGCCCATGATTCCGGCGAGCTGCGCCGGATGGCGGCGGACGGACTGGCCGCGAGCCCGTCGACCGAGGTGCTGGTGGAGGAGTCGGTCCTCGGCTGGAAGGAGTACGAGCTCGAGCTGATGCGCGACCGCGCGGACAACGTGGTCGTGGTCTGCTCGATCGAAAACGTCGACCCGATGGGGGTGCACACCGGCGACTCGATCACGGTGGCGCCGGCGATGACCCTGACCGACCGCGAGTACCAGCGCATGCGGGACATGGCGATCGCGGTGATGCGGGCCGTCGGCGTCGACGCCGGCGGCTGCAACATCCAGTTCGCCGTCGACCCGGCGACGGGCCGGCAGGTGGTCATCGAGATGAACCCCCGGGTGTCGCGGTCCTCGGCCCTGGCCTCGAAGGCGACCGGCTTCCCGATCGCGAAGATCTCGGCGAAGCTCGCGCTCGGGTACACCCTCGACGAGATCCCCAACGACATCACCCGCACCACGCCCGCGGCCTTCGAGCCGGCGCTGGACTACGTCGTGGTGAAGGTGCCGCGGTTCGCGTTCGAGAAGTTCCCCGGTGCCGACCCGACGCTCACGACGACGATGAAGTCCGTCGGCGAGGCGATGGGGGTTGGCCGCAGCTTCGCCGAGGCGCTGCAGAAGGCGCTGCGCTCGATGGAGGCCCCGGGCTCGGTGTTCTCCTTCGTCCCGCCCGAGGCGGACGCCGCCGACCTGCTGGAAGCCGCGCGGGTTCCCCACGACGGCCGGTTGCGTACCGTCCAGCAGGCGCTGCTCGCCGGCGCGGATCCCGACGAGGTCACCCGGGTCACCGGGATCGACCCGTGGTTCGTCGACCAGCTCGTCTTCCTCAACGAGACCGCGGCGACGATCAGTCGCAATCCGGCGGGCATCCGGCGGGCCAAGCGAGCCGGGTTCTCCGACGCCCAGCTCGCCGAGATCCTCGGCACCTCCGAGGACGTGGTCCGGGCGTTCCGCCACCGCACCGGCATCCGGCCGGTGTTCAAGACCGTCGACACCTGCGCGGCGGAGTTTGCCTCCGAGACCCCGTACCACTACTCCGCTTACGACGCCGAGACCGAGGTCGCGCCGAGCGAACGGCCGCGGGTGATCGTGCTCGGCAGCGGGCCCAACCGCATCGGCCAGGGCATCGAGTTCGACTACGCCTGTTGCCATGCGGTGATGGCGCTCTCCGGCGCCGGCTATGAGACCGTCATGGTCAACTGCAACCCGGAGACGGTGTCCACCGATTACGACACCGCCGACCGGCTCTACGTCGAGCCGTTGACGGTCGAGGACGTGCTCGAGGTCGTCCACGCCGAGCAGCAGGCCGGGCCGCTCGCCGGGGTGATCGTCCAGCTCGGCGGGCAGACCCCCCTCGGCATCGCCGCGGCGCTGGCCGAGGCGGGCGTGCCCGTCGTGGGCACCCCGCCGAAGGCGATCCATCTGGCTGAGGACCGCGGGCTGTTCGGGCGTGTGCTGGCCCGGGCGGGCCTGCCCTCGCCGCCGCACGGGGTGGCGACCTCTTTCGCCGAGGCGCGCACGGTGGCCGAGCGGATCGGGTACCCGGTGCTGGTGCGGCCGTCCTACGTGCTCGGCGGGCGCGGCATGGAGATCGTCTACGACGACACGATGCTGTGCGACTACATCGATCGGGCCACCGCCATCTCCCCGGAACATCCGGTGCTCGTCGACCGGTTCCTCGACGACGCGGTGGAGATCGACGTCGACGCCCTCTACGACGGGGAGACGCTCTACCTCGCCGGGGTGATGGAGCACATCGAGGAGGCCGGGGTCCATTCGGGCGACTCGGCCTGCGTCCTGCCGCCGATCACGCTGGGCCATTCGGAGCTCGACCGTATCCGGGCGTCCACCGAGGCGATCGCGAAGGGCGTCGGGGTGCGGGGCCTGCTCAACGTCCAGTACGCCCTGCAGTCCGATGTGCTCTACGTCCTGGAGGCCAATCCCCGGGCGTCGCGGACCGTGCCGTTCGTCTCCAAGGCCACCGCGGTGCCGCTGGCCAAGGCCGCTGCCCGGGTGATGCTCGGCGCGACCATCGACGAGCTGCGGGCCGAGGGCCTGCTGCCGCGTTCCGGCGATGGCGGCACCCTGCCGCTGGACTCGCACATCTCGGTCAAGGAGGCCGTGCTGCCCTTCGGGCGCTTCCGGGACGCCGGTGGCCGCGGCGTCGACACCGTCCTCGGGCCGGAGATGAAGTCGACCGGTGAGGTGATGGGCATCGACGACGGCTTCGGTACAGCGTACGCCAAGTCTCAGGCCGCCGCATACGCCTCGCTGCCCACCTACGGCCGGGTGTTCGTCTCCGTGGCCAACCGGGACAAACGGGCGATGGTTTTTCCGATCAAGCGGCTCGCGGATCTTGGTTTTGTCGTCTACGCCACCGAGGGGACCGCGGACGTGCTGCGGCGCAACGGGGTTAAGGCGGTCGTCCTCGGTAAGCACTGGGCCCCCACCGAGGGGCTACTCGACTGTGTCGAGATGATCACATCCGGGCAGATCGACCTCGTCATCAACACCCCGTGGGGCGTCGGCCCGCGCCTGGACGGCTATGAGATCCGCACGGCCTGCGTGAGTGCCGGGGTTCCGTGCATCACCACGATCCAGGGTGCGGCGGCCTGTGTTCAGGGCGTGGAAGCGCTGGTACGGGGGGAGCTGGGGGTCCGATCGTTGCAGGAATACCACGCGGCGCTGCGGCAGGCGTGGGGCGGGGGACAACCGGGCGGCTCGCCGCCCGGATCCTCCGGCTCTGTGGCGCCTGAGTCTGTGGCGCCCGAGTCTGCCGCACTCGGACCGGCGGCCAGGACGAGCAGATGAGCGCCGGCCGGAGGAGCTCCGACGGGAGGAGTGCCGCCGCGCCCCGCTTCACCCCGCCGCGGGGCCGGGCGCCGCTGGCGGTCGCGCTGGATGCCCCGGACGCCGCGACCGCGCTGCGTTGGGCTGCCGCGGTCGCCCCCACCGTGGCCGTGCTAAAGATCGGTCTGGAGCTGTTCTACCGGGAGGGCCCGGCAATCGTGACGGCGCTGCGCACGGCCGGCGTGCTCGCCGGGGCCGGCGGCGCGACGCACGCCGCGGGCCGCGGCGGAAGCGCCCCGGAGTTGTTCCTCGATCTCAAACTGCACGACATTCCCGCCACGGTCGCCGGGGGAATGCGCTCAATCACCCCGTTGGGCCCTCGTTTCGTGACCGTGCATGCGGCTGGGGGGGCGGCGATGATACGTGCGGCGATCGAGGCGGCCCCGGATGTCGAGGTAGCCGTCGTGACCGTACTCACCTCGCTGGATGTGGCGGCGCTCAGCGCGATCGGGCTCGCCGGACCCCCTTCCGACGCCGTCCGCAGGCTTGCCGTGCTTGCGGTCGAAGCCGGTGCGCGCACCCTCGTGTGCAGTCCGCGGGAGGTGCGAATGGTCCGTATGGAGCTTGGTAGCAATGTGACTCTCATCACCCCAGGAGTGCGACCGGGGAGGTCGGAAACCGGCGATCAGGCCCGAACCGCGACGCCGGAAGCTGCCCTTGTGGGGGGTTCTGACCTGGTCGTGGTGGGTCGCCCAATCACCGGTGCGCCCGATCCCGGGGTCGCCGCGAAGGCCGTCGCCGCAGGTCTCGGCGCTGCCAGCAGGGCTGTTGACCTGCTGTGACGCCGAGGGGACCAGGGTGTGTTCGTCCTGGTGCGGTACGAAGCGGTACGGTGGGGCCGCCGTAGACCGAAAGGGTGCGGCACGAGTGGGACACCCCTTTCGTCCGTCAAAGCCTTCTCTTGTGCTGACAATATGTTCGTATCAGAGTGTTATGGCCAAGGCTGGACTGAGGAGCCCCTTCCTCGCTAGTTTGCGCGGCGCGATCACCGAATTGAGGAGGCGTACCCGTGCCCCTGCCGCCCCTAACGCCCGAGCAGAGGGCCGCCGCCCTCGAGAAAGCAGCGTTGGCTCGTAAGCAGCGTGCGGAACTCAAGGAGCGGTTGAAGAAGGCGGAGACCACTCTGGCCGCCGTCCTGGAACAGGCCGAGGCTGATGAGGTCGTCGGCAAGATGAAGGTTTCGGCTGTTCTGGAGTCGCTTCCCGGAGTGGGGCGCATACGCGCCCAGAAGATCCGGGAACGGCTCGGGATCAGTCCGACCCGCCGGCTGCGGGGACTCGGCGCCAAGCAGCGTGCCGCACTCCTCGAGGAGTTCGGCATGGCCTGATCCGGTGGGGTGGGAAAACCACTCCGCCAACCCGGATCATGGTTACGGCGGGTAGCGGCGTTGACGGGAGGGTGGCGTCACTCACATTCTTCCGGCGATGTCGCCCTTCCTTCCGGTCGGATCGGGGGCAGCATTCTTTACCTCCCCCGATCCGGCCGTCCCTGGGAAACCAGTCCCGTCCTCGTGTCCTTCGGGGACCGATGACCGGGTGCGCGCCGACTGACCGAGAGGTCCTATCGTGGTGCCCGTGGGTCTTACAGTGCTGTCCGGGCCGTCCGGAGTCGGGAAGGGCACCGTCGTCGCGGCAGTCCGGGAACGTCACCCCGAGGTCTGGGTCTCGGTCAGTGCCACCACGCGGCCACCGCGTCCGGGTGAGACCGACGGTGTCGAGTACCACTTCGTCGACGCCGAGGAGTTCGCCCGGATGGTCAAAGCCGGGGAGTTCGTCGAGCACGCGATGTTTGCCGGACACGCCTACGGCACCCCCCGCCGCCCGCTTCTCGAAAGGCTCGCCGCAGGTGTGCCTTGCCTGCTGGAGATCGAGCTGCTGGGCGCCCGGCAGGTGCGCTCGGCGATGCCACAGGCCCGTTTCGTCTTCCTCGCCCCGCCCACCTTCGACGAGCTTGTCCGTCGGCTGACCGGTCGGGGGACCGAGCCACCCGAGGTCATCGCCCGCCGGCTGGACCGGGCGCGCATCGAACTCGCGGCCGAGACGGAGTTCGACGACGTGATCGTGAACGACGACGTGCGGTCCGCGGCGGCCCGCTTGGTAGCATTGATGATCGGCTCGTAGGTCCGGCCCACTGGTCGCCCGCGCAGCCGATATCTCCGTACAGCCCGCCCTGCCCCGCGCAGCCTGCGCTCTGCACTGTCCGGACGGCGCAGCCGCCTCGGACGTCCCATTCCGGAAGGACATCGTGGCCGGTACCGTCGCCCATCCCGAAGGCATCACCAACCCCCCCATCGACGAGCTCCTCGAGGCGACCGACTCGAAGTACAGCCTGGTCATCTACGCGGCGAAGCGAGCTCGTCAGATCAACGCCTACTACTCGCAGCTCGGTGAGGGTCTGCTGGAGTACGTCGGCCCGCTGGTCGAGACGACCAACGCGCAGGAGAAGCCGCTGTCGATCGCGCTGCGTGAGATCAACGCCGGCCTGCTCACCCATGAGACCGTTACCGACAGCCTCCCGCCGGTCTCCTGATATAGGACGATGACCGAGATGCCCGACGCCGAGATGCCTGACGCTGAGCGATCCGGCACCGGGCCGTCCGGCACCGGGCCCGGCCCTCGGCGTCCCCGGGTCGTGCTCGGTGTGGCGGGCGGCATCGCCGCCTACAAGGCGGTGGAGGTGCTCCGCCGGTTCACCGAGTCCGGCCACGAGGTCCGGGTGGTGCCCACGCTGTCGGCGCTGAGGTTCGTCGGCGCGACGACCTGGGCGGCGCTGTCGGGGAACCCGGTCACCACGGACGTGTGGGACGACGCGGACGAGGTCGCCCATGTCCGGATCGGCCGCGAGGCCGACCTCGTCCTCGTCGCGCCGGCCACCGCGGACCTGATGGCCCGCGCGGCCGCCGGGCGCGCCGACGACCTGCTCACCGGCACCCTGCTGACGGCGACCTGCCCGGTCGTCTACGCGCCGGCGATGCACACCGAGATGTGGCAGCACCCGGCCACCCGGGCGAACGTGGCGACCCTGCGGGCGCGGGGAGCGGTGGTGGCCGAGCCGGCGGTGGGCCGGCTGACCGGCGCCGACTCGGGTCCGGGCCGCCTGCCGGAGCCGGCGGAGATTGCCGCGCTCGGCATGGCGGTGCTGGCCCGGGGTGCGGCCGGGGTGCGGCCCGATCTGGCTGGCCGGCATGTCCTGGTCACGGCCGGCGGCACCCGGGAGTACCTCGACCCCGTCCGGTTCCTCGGCAACGCCTCGAGCGGCCGTCAGGGGTACGCCGTGGCCAGGGCGGCCGTGGCGCGGGGAGCCTCCGTCACGGTGGTGGCGGCGAACGTCGCGCTGCCCGAGGTCGCCGGCGCCCGCACGATCCCGGTCACCTCCGCGGCGCAGCTGCGCGATCGGGTCCACGAGGTCGCGCCCTCGGCGGACGTGGTCGTCATGGCGGCCGCGGTCGCCGACTTCCGCCCCGGGGCGCCACAGGCCTACAAGATTAAGAAGGAGTCTGCGGCCCCGGGCTCCATCCCGCTCGTGGCGAATCCCGACGTGTTGGCCGAGCTGCTGGCGAACCGCCGGCCCGGTCAGGTTCTCGTCGGTTTCGCCGCCGAGACCGGCGGCCCCGGCGGGGGGGTACTCGACCACGCCCGGGCCAAACTGGCGCGCAAGCCGGTCGACCTGCTCGTGGTCAACGAGGTCGGCGCCGGCCTCGGATTCGAGGTGGAACACAACGCCGCCGTGGTACTGGACCCCCGTGGTGGCGAGACGGCCATCGAGCGCACGAGCAAGGACCTCCTCGCGCATCGGATCCTCGACCTCGTGGTCGGCCTTACGGCCGATCGGACCGATGGAACGCCCGCCGAAGCGCTGCGTGTACCCCTCGCGGCACCTCGGTAAGCTTCGTCGGAATCAACCGGATCACCCAGGGGGTTAGTCCAGTGGCGACGCGCCTGTTTACGTCCGAGTCCGTCACCGAGGGGCATCCGGACAAGATCGCCGATCAGATCAGCGACTCGATTCTCGATGCCATGATCAAGGATGACCCGAAGAGCCGGGTCGCCGTGGAGACACTCATCACGACGGGTCAGGTCCACGTCGCCGGCGAGGTCACCACAAAGACCTACGTCGACATCGCCTCCGTCGTCCGCGAGCGCATCCTGGAGATCGGTTACGATTCCTCCAAGAAGGGTTTCGACGGCGCGTCCTGTGGCGTCAGCGTGTCGATCGGCGCGCAGTCCCCGGACATCGCCCAGGGCGTCGACACGGCGCACGAGACCCGCGTCACGGCGCACGAGACCCGCGTCGAGGGTTCCGCCGACGACGAGTTCGACCGGCAGGGCGCCGGCGACCAGGGCCTGATGTTCGGGTTCGCCTGCGACGAGACCCCTGAGCTCATGCCGCTGCCGATCGCGCTGGCGCACCGCCTCGCCAGGCGGCTGTCCGCGGTCCGCAAGGATGGCCAGGTCGGCTACCTGCGCCCGGACGGCAAGACCCAGGTGACCATCGAGTACGTCGATGGGAAGCCGGCCCGGCTCGACACGGTCGTCGTCTCCTCCCAGCATGCCGCCGATATCGACCTGGACACCCTGCTCGCGCCGGACATCGCCGAGTACGTCGTCGAGCCGGAGCTGGCCCTGCTCGAGATCGCCACCGAGGGGCGCCGGCTGCTGGTCAACCCGACCGGCCGGTTCGAGATCGGCGGCCCGATGGGTGACGCCGGCCTGACTGGCCGTAAGATCATCGTCGACACCTACGGCGGTTACGCCCGCCATGGCGGTGGCGCCTTCTCCGGCAAGGACCCGTCCAAGGTCGACCGCTCCGCCGCGTACGCGATGCGCTGGGTCGCCAAGAACGTCGTCGCCGCGGGTCTCGCCAGCCGCTGCGAGGTCCAGGTGGCGTACGCGATCGGCAAGGCGCAGCCGGTCGGCCTGTTCGTGGAGACCTTCGGCACCGGAACCGTCCCGGACATCCAGATCCAGGACGCGGTGACGAGCGTGTTCGACCTCCGTCCCGCAGCGATCATCCGGGATCTGGACCTGCTGCGGCCGATCTACGCCCAGACGGCCGCCTACGGCCACTTCGGTCGCCCCGAGCTCGATTTCACCTGGGAGTCCACCGCACGCGCCGAGGCTCTCCAGCGCGCCGTCAAGGGCTGACCCGACGCTCGTCTCCCGCCCCCGCGGGACCCCTGTCACGCGGGTCCCGGGAGCGGATCGGAAGATCGGGGAGATCGGGGAGGTCGTGTCCCGCCGGTCGCCGTCCCGGCGAGGGAACGGGGTCGGAGGATGAACGGGGTCGGAGGATGTCGTAGGCGGCTGGTACGAATGTCGTCATGACCGAGCACCCCGGCACCCTCCCCGGCCTCAGCCCGTCAGCGGCCGGCCCGGGGGGTGCCCGGTCGGGGGCTTCGCGGTCAGGGGCTTCGCGGTCGGGAATTTCGCGCTCCGCGGGTCCCGGTTCGCCGCGGCCGCTCGCCGCGCGGCTGCCGGTGGCGCGGGTTGCCGTCGACACTCCGCTCGCCCATCTCGACCGCCCCTTCGACTACCTCGTGCCGGCGGACCTGGCTGACCTGGCGGTGCCGGGGTCCCGGGCCCGGGTCCGGTTCGCGGGCCGGCTGGTCGACGGGTTCGTGCTGGAGCGTCGCGAGAGTTCCGACCATTCCGGTCAGCTCGCGCCGCTGGCCCGGTCGATCTCGTCGGAGCCTGTGCTGTCCGAGTCCGTCGCGAAACTCGCCCGCGCGGTTGCCGATCGTTACGCCGGCACGCTGGCCGACGTCCTCCGGCTCGCCGTGCCTCCCCGCCACGGCCGGGCGGAGGTTGTCTCACCGAGGCTTGAGGCTGTGCCGCCGGGGCCTGAGGCTGTGCCGCCGGAACCCGGCGAGTGGGGCCGCTATCCCACGGGTCCGTCGATGCTCACCGCCCTGGCTGCGGGCAGGTCACCGAGGGCGGTCTGGTGGGCCCCGCCCGGCCCCGCCTGGCCGGAGATGATTGCCACCGCGGCCGCCGCTACGGCGGCGTCCGGTCGCGGCGTACTCGTCGTCGTACCCGATCATCGTGATGTCGATCGGGTCGAGGCGGCGATGGTCGCCGCGGTCGGTCGGGAGACCACCATCGCACTGCGGGCCGATCTAGGCCCGGCCCGGCGGTATCGCGCGTTCCTCGCGGTCAGCCGCGGACAGGCGCGGGCGGTGGTGGGTACCCGCGCGGCGATGTTCGCGCCCGTGGCCGAGCTCGGCTTGGTGGTGGTGTGGGATGACGGTGACGACCTGCATGCTGAGCCGTTGGCCCCGTACCCGCACGCCCGAGACGTCGCCGTCCTGCGCTCCCGGCTCCAGGGGTGCGCGCTCGTGATCGGCGGGTTCTGCCCGTCGACGGATGCCGAGGCGCTGGTGCGCACGGGGTGGGCGCACCCGGTGGTGCTGCCCCGGGAGCAGGTACGCGCGCTGGCTCCCCGGGCCGAGGCCACCGGCTCCGACCTCGAACACGCCCGTGACCCCGCAGCCCGGGCGGCGAGGCTGCCCTCCCTCGCGGTGCGGACCGCCCGGGATGCGCTGGCGGCCGGTCTGCCGGTACTGGTCCAGGCGCCGAGGAGGGGATATCAGCCGTCACTGGCCTGCGCGGCCTGCCGGCGGCCCGCCCGGTGCCCGCACTGTCAGGGGCCGCTGGGCCGGGCGGCGGGCGGTGGTGCGCTCTCCTGCCGGTGGTGCGGCCGTCCGGTCGCCGCGGCGGTCTGGCACTGCCCGTCCTGTTCGGGCCCGCGGCTGCGCGCCTCGGTGACGGGAGATCGTCGTACGGCGGAGGAACTGGGGCGGGCCTTTCCCGGCGTCCCGGTCCGCACCTCCGGCCGGGACGGGGTGCTCGCCACCGTGCCCGCCGAACCGGCTCTCGTCATCTCGACCCCGGGGGCGGAGCCCGTGGCGGACGGCGGCTATGGGGCGGTGCTGCTCCTCGACGGCTGGGCTCTGCTGGGCCGTCCCGACCTGCGTGCGGGGGAGGAGACTCTGCGCCGGTGGACCGCCGCCGCCGCGCTCGCCCGGCCCGCCGCGCGCGGGGGGCGGGTCATCGTCGCGGCCGACGCCGGACTCGGGCCGGTCCAGGCGCTCGTCCGTTGGGATCCCGGCACGTTCGTCGCCCGGGAGGCCGACGAGCGGGCGGAGCTGGGGTTCCCGCCGGCGACCCGGATGGCGTCCGTAGCGGGCACCGCCGCGGCGGTCGCGGAGCTGCTGGCCGCCGTCGAGCTTCCCGACGGCGCCGATGTGCTCGGGCCGGTACCGCTGCCCCCCGCACCGTCCGCGCGGGCCGTTCTCGACGGCGCGAACCAGGGCGATCCGTCCGCGGTGGGCGCCGGGCAGCGCGGCCCCGGCAGCGCCACCTCCGGCCCCGAGGAGATCGAACGGGTCCTGATCCGGGTCCGGCGCGAGCGCGGCGCGGCCCTGGCGGCCTCGCTGCGATCCGCTCGCGGCGTCCTCGCGACCCGGCGAACCACCGGCCGGTTACGGATCCAGCTCGACCCCCTGGTCCTCGGGTAGCGCCGGCAGGTGGTCCTCGGGTAGCGCCGGCGTGGTCTGGTTCGCACCGCCTGGCGTGGCCCCGCACACCACGGCCGGCTTCGCGCCATGGCTCATGATCCCCGGTCGCGGGCCCGGCCCGGACCGCGGCCGTCCGCCACCTCCGAGCGCCGGCGGGGTACGGTCGTCGGCGGCGACAGGCCTGTGGACGTCAGCCCGTACTCCCGGCCGGAGAACGGCGGGATGGTCCCGGCCCGGTCGGACACCTCGGATCGATGACCCCCGGAGACGGTCACGGCGTCGGCAATGACGTCGCGACGGATCGGTGCTTCGCGTATGCGTCTTGTTTTCGCCGGTACTCCGGCGGTGGCTCTGCCCAGCCTGCGGGCGTTGATCGACAGCCCGCGCCATGACGTGGTCGCGGTTGTCACCCGGCCCGATCGGCCCTCCGGGCGGGGGCGGAAGGTGAAGCCGCCCCCCGTCCACGTCCTGGCCGACGAGGCCGGCATCCCGGTGCTGAGCCCGGACCGGCCCCGGGACCCGGAGTTCCTGGCCACGCTTGCCGGCCTCGCGCCCGACTGCTGCCCGGTGGTGGCCTACGGCGCGCTGCTACCGCTTGCGGCGCTCGCTATTCCCCGCCACGGCTGGGTGAACCTGCACTTCTCCCTGCTGCCGGCCTACCGCGGGGCGGCTCCGGTGCAGCGCACCCTGCTCGCCGGGGACGACCTGACCGGCGCGAGCGTCTTCCAGATCGAACCGGCGATGGACTCCGGTCCGGTCTACGGTGTCCTCACCGAGCGGGTTCGGCCGACGGATACCTCCGGTGACCTGCTGGACCGGCTCGCCGAGGCCGGCGCCGGGCTGCTGGTCGCGGTGATGGACGGCATCGCCGACGGGACGGTACGGCCCGTGGCCCAACCCGCCGAGGGGATCTCCTTCGCGCCGAAGCTGACCGTCGAGGAGGCCCGGATCGACTGGACGAAGCCGGCGATCGCGGTGGATCGGCTGGCGAGGGCCGCCACTCCCGCGCCGGGAGCCTGGACGACGTTCCGCGACCGGCGGCTCAAGATCGGCCCGGTGCGCCTCGGTGCGGTGCCCGGTCGGTCGGCCGGGCCGGTAGCGCTGCCCGCCGGGCTGCCGGCGGATCAGATCATGGTGCTCCCCGGCGGGGACGTGGCGGTCGGCACGGGCACAAGCCCGGTGCTCCTCGGCGAGGTACGTCCCGAGGGACGAGGCCCGATGGCGGCCGCCGCCTGGGCCCGCGGGGTCCGGATCGCCGAGGGGGAGACCCTCGGCGAGATCGGCGCACGGACCGCTGCCGGCGCCGGCGGCGGTGGCCCGGCCGGCGCGATGCCAGTCAGTGGAGGAACGTCGTGAGATCGGCCGGTTCGCCGGGCACCCGTGGGCCCCGGCCAGCGTCAAGCGTCGACCGGCCGCGGCTGCTGGCCTGGGAGGTGCTTCGGGCGGTGGACGAGCGCGGCTCCTACGCCAACCTGCTGCTGTCGTCCCTGTTGGCGGGCAGCGGACTGTCCGCCCGGGACCGCGGGTTCGTCACGGAGCTCGCCTACGGTTCCCTGCGCGCGCAGGGCACCCTCGACGGGGTGCTCGACACGGCGACGAGCCGACCCGTCCACACCATCGACCCGCCGGTGCGCGACGCGCTGCGCCTGGGCGCCTACCAGCTGTTGCGGACCAGGGTCCCGGCCCGCGCGGCCGTGGCCAGCACCGTCGAGCTGGTCCGCACGACGAGCGGCGAGCGCCCGGTCCGCTTTGCGAACGCCGTGCTGCGTCGGGTGGCCGCCCGGGTAGCCGAGACCGGCGGCGATCTCGCCACGATGCTGTCCGCGCCGCAGTTCGACGTCGACCCTGTCGGTCACCTGGCGGTCGTGACGACGCATCCCCGCTGGATCGTTGAGGTCGTCGCGGAGGCCCTGGCCGGCGACCTCACGGCGACCCGCGCCGCGCTGGAGGCAGACGACGCCCGACCCGCGGTACACCTGGTCGCCCGCCCGGGCCGGGTGGACCGTGACCAGCTGCTCGCTGAGGCCGCGCAAGCAGGTCTGACCGCCCGGCCCGGCTCCTATTCGCCGTATGCGGTACGCCTCGACGGCGGGGACCCGGCGGGGCTGCCCGCCGTGGCCGCGGGCGCGGCCGCCGTGCAGGACGAGGGCAGCCAGCTCGTCACCCTGGCCTTGGCCCGCGCGGCGACGGTGGGCCGCGACCTCGGGCTGACCGTCGACCTGTGCGCGGGTCCCGGCGGGAAGGCGGCCCTGCTCGCCGCGCTGCTCGGCGGCTCCGCCTCATCGGACAGGCTGGGTCTGCCGGCCAGGCTGGGTCCACCGGACAGGCCGGCCCTGATCGCGGTCGAGCCCCGGGCGACCCGGGCGGCCATGGTGGCCCGGTCCCTGGGCGGCGCGGCGCGGGCCTGGACGGTGCGCGCCGACGGCCGGGCGGCGCCGCTGCGGCCCGATGGGGCCGACCGGGTGCTGGTCGACGTCCCCTGCACCGGCCTCGGAGCACTGCGGCGTCGGCCGGAGGCCCGGTGGCGGCGGACCGCGGCCGATGTGGCCGCGCTCGTCCCGCTCCAGCGTGCGCTGCTCGTTGCCGCGCTCGACCTGGTCCGCCCGGGCGGGGTGGTGGCGTACGCGACCTGTTCCCCGCACCCGGCTGAGAGCGTCGAGGTGGTGCGTGGCGTGGCCGGACAACGCGCCGACATCTCCATCCTCGATGCCCGCCTGACCCTGCCGGAGGTCGACCGGCTCGGTGACGGCCCGTTCGTCCAGCTCTGGCCGCATCTCCACGGCACGGATGCGATGTTCGTCGCCCTGCTGCGCCGGGTCGACAGCTGAGGCGTCGGACCCGGGAGCCGATACCCTCGCGAAATGGCCACCGCGCAGATCTACCCCAGCCTGCTCGCCGCCGACTTCGGCCGGATCGCCGACGCGGCCCTGGCGGTCGAGGGGCAGGCTGACTGGCTGCACGTTGACGTGATGGACTACCACTTCGTCCCGAACCTGGCGTTCGCGCCGGACACGGTGACGGCCCTGCGCGCGGTGACGGATACTCCGCTCGACTGTCATCTCATGATCGACGATCCCGACCGCTGGGCGGCCGGGTACGCCGAGCGCGGCGCGGCGAACGTCACCATTCACGCCGAGGCCGTGTCCGACCTGCCCCGCACCACCAGGGCGATCCGGGCGGCCGGGGCCCGCACCGGCCTCGCCGTGAAGCCGAACACCCCGATCGAGCACTATCTCGACGACCTGCACCGGTTCGACCTGCTGCTGCTGATGACCATCGAGCCGGGTTTCGGCGGTCAGACGTTCATGACCGAGGTGTTGCCGAAGATCGAGGCCGCCCGGCGCCTGCTCGACGCCCGTGGGCTGGACCTGTGGCTGCAGATTGACGGCGGGGTCAACGCCGAGACGATCGAACGGGCCGCGGTGGCGGGTGTGGACGTGTTCGTCGCCGGCACGGCCGTCTTCGGGGCGGCCGATCCGGGCCAGGCCGTCGAGCGGCTGCGTGAGCAGGCGCTGCGGGCGGCGCCCCGGCTGTCCCCGCCCGCGCCACGCTCGGCGGTTGGGCCGGCGTGACCGCGTCCGGCGGCTTCATATGCCAGACTTGAGGCAGTACAACCAACAGCACGCGCGCTCCGAGGTCGGTGAAACTCCGAACCGGCGGTGACAGTCCGCGACCCGTCCGCAGGTACTGGGACGGCTGACCCGGTGGAATTCCGGGACCGACGGTTAAAGTCCGGATGGGAGGATGCGCGCGGGCCGAGTGCCCGTGGTGGTCGTTGACTGCTCGCGGGCGCGTGCCGGCGTGAGCGTGCCGGCGTGGTCCCGCGTGGTCCTGCGTGGTTTCTCCTCGCCCAGGGTGCGGGTGCCCGGGAGCGAGGGGCACGGGTCGGATGTTTACCGGCATCGTTGAGGAACTCGGCGTGGTGACCGCGGTGGATGCGCGGTCGGAGTCGGCGGCACTCACCATCGCCTGTCAGACGGTTCTGGGTGATGTGAGTCACGGCGCGTCCATCGCCGTCAACGGTGTCTGTCTCACGGTGACCTCCTTCGCCCGCCCGGGGCTCGACGGGGGCGCCGAGACCGGTACGGCCGGCGGCCCACCCGGCACAACGGACGGCCCGTCGGCGTTCACTGCTGACGTGATGCGAGAGACGCTGGTGCGTTCCTCTCTCGGGAAGCTCGCCGTCGGTGACCGGGTGAATCTCGAACGTCCCGTCCGGCTGGCGGACCGGCTGGGAGGCCACCTGGTCCAAGGGCACGTCGACGGCGTCGGCGCGGTCCTCGACCGGCAGCCCGGTGAGGGCTGGGAGCTCGTGCGCATCGCGCTCCCCGAGGGGCTCGACCGCTACCTCGTGGAGAAGGGCTCGGTGACGGTGGACGGGGTGAGCCTGACCGTCGTCGACATCTCGCCGGCCGGTGGCGACTCACCGGCCACCTTCACGGTCAGCCTGATCCCCACCACGCTCGCACTGACCACGCTGGGTAGCCGCGCGCCGGGTTCCCTGGTCAACATCGAGGTCGACGTGCTGGCCAAGTACGTCGAGAAGCTGCATGCCGGCCCCATCGAACCGAACGGACGACACCGATGACGACATCCGCGGCCGGTGCCTCCTCGACGGCCACCCTTCCCGCCGGTGCCCTTCCCGCCGGCTATGCCGACGTGCGGTTCGCCGCCATCGAGGACGCGCTCGCCGAGATCGCCGCCGGCCGCCCGCTCGTCGTCGTCGACGACGCCGACCGGGAGAACGAGGGTGATCTGATCTTCGCGGCGGAGGCCGCCACACCCGAGCTGGTCGCGTTCATGACGCGGTACACCTCCGGTGTGATCTGCGTGCCGATGGACGCCGCCGACACCGACCGGCTCGAACTGGACCAGATGGTCCCGCACAACACCGAGCGGATGGGCACCGCGTTCACCATCACCGTGGACGCCCGCGACGGCGTCTCCACCGGGATCTCCGCCGCCGACCGGGCCCGCACCATCCGGTTGCTGGCCGACCCGCAGACCATGCCCGGCGACCTGAGCCGGCCGGGCCACATCTTCCCGCTGCGCGCCAAGGATGGCGGGGTGCTGCGCCGCCCCGGCCACACCGAGGCCGCGGTCGACCTCGCCCGGCTCGCCGGGCTGCGGCCGGCCGGTGCGATCTGCGAGATCGTGAACGACGACGGGACGATGGCCCGGCTTCCCCGGCTCGCCGAGTTCGCCCGCGAGCACGGGCTGCTACTGATCTCCATCGCCGATCTTATCGCCTACCGTCGGCGGACCGAGAAGCAGGTGGTGCGGGTCGCGGAGGCATCGCTTCCGACGCGTTACGGGGCGTTCCGGGCGGTCGGGTTCCGCAACATCCTCGACGGCGTCGAACACATCGCGCTGATCCGAGGCGAGCTCGGTGACAGCGAGGACGTGCTGGTCCGGGTGCACAGCGAATGCCTCACCGGGGACGTCTTCGGCTCCCGGCGCTGCGACTGCGGAACCCAGCTCGACGCGGCACTGCGCATGATCGCGACCGAGGGGCGCGGGGTGGTGCTCTACATGCGGGGCCACGAGGGCCGGGGCATCGGCCTGATGCACAAGCTGCGGGCCTACCAGCTGCAGGACGCCGGCCACGACACCGTCGATGCCAACCTCGCGCTGGGCCTGCCGGCCGACGCCCGCGACTACGGCACCGGAGCCCAGATTCTGGTCGACCTCGGCGTGCGCGGCCTCCGGCTGCTGTCCAACAATCCGACGAAGCGGGCCGGGCTGGAGGGTTACGGCCTGCGCATCGTCGAACTTATCGGGATGCCGGTCACCCAGACGCCGGAGAACCTGCGCTACCTGACCACCAAGCGGGACCGGATGGGACACGTCATTCCCGGTCTGCCCGACCTTCCGGGTCTACCCGGCATGTCCGATCTGCCTAGGGCCGTGGGCGAGGACGAGCCGGCCGGCTCGCGCTGGATCCCGGGGGTGCCGGGGGCGTCGAGGGTGCCCGTCACCTCCGGCTGCACGGCCATCGCGGGCGGCGCGGGCCCGGGTACGCCCGCCGGGGCCGACTGTGCCGAGGGGGAGGGTCTGTGAGCGGCCTCGGGGCTCCCGCGGAGGTGCTTCCGCCCGTCGCGGGCATGCGGTTGGCGGTGGTCGCCACCCGATGGCACGCCGAGATCACCGATGCGCTGCTTGCTGGCGCGCTGCGCGCCGCGAAGGACACAGGCCTCGCGACGGCACCCACCGTCGTGCGGGTCTCCGGTGCGGTCGAGCTTCCCGTGATCGCCGCCGCGCTGGCGGCGCGGCATGACGCCGTCGTCGCCCTCGGTGTCGTCATCCGGGGCGGCACCCCCCACTTCGACTACGTCTGTCAGTTCGTCACCGCGGGGCTCGCCCGCGTCACCCTCGACGCCCGCGTCCCCGTCGGCTTCGGCGTGCTCACCTGCGACACCGTCGAGCAGGCCCGGGACCGCGCCGGGCTGCCCGGGTCCAGCGAGGACAAGGGCCGGGAGGCGACCCTGGCCGCGCTGGGCACCGCCGCGGTGCTGCGCGATCTGGAACTCGCCGGCTGAGCTCCCACGCCGTCACTGGCCGGAACGTTCCGCATCAGGAGTTCACACGCACGGTGCGAGGCCGATCCGTCCGCGTGACATGCTCTCGGTATGGTGTTGCCGTCACATGGCGATTCGAAGTGGATCGGGTGTGCCGGTGGTGTGTTCGTTGCTCGTGGCTCTGATTCCGGCTGTCCCGATCAGTCCGGTGCTCTTGTCGGGACGGCCGGTTACACGAGACTGTGGTCTCACGTCGTATCGGTGCCCTTGCGCTCTGGCGTCATACTTCGCGGTGGGATCGGAGGAGGTCCCGTCGGCCGGTACACATGGGGGCGGGGTGGCGCGGATGGTAAGTCACGGTGGGAGTTGGAACGGTGACGAGACGTCGGCGTCGACCGGCCCGGTCGGAGGGAATTCGGAGGTCGGGGAACGGATCGCGGCCGGGCCCGGCCGGCGGGATCCCGGCGCGACCGAACCGGGTGATGGCGGGGACGCGCGCCCCATCTCGCTGCTCGGCCTACGACTGACCGAGCCTCAGACGCCCCGTAACGCTCTGGTTACACGTCGTCCCATTCGGTCACGTCCGGGCGTGACCCGTTCGGAGCCCGGTGCCGGTCGGACGGGGGGCCCCTCCGGGGGGCGCGGGAGCACGGCAGGCCCGCCGCCCACTCCCATGCCACCGGCCCCACCGCCCGCGCCACCGCCCCCGTCGGGCCGGAGCGCGCCCCCCGTGGGCCTTCCATTGACCGCGTCGCCCGGCCCGAGCTCCGCGTGGCCCGGTGCCTCGCTCACCATGCCCGGCGGAGCGGGGTGGACGCCCGACCTCGCCGCCGCCGCGACGTCGGCGGCCGGGCCGCCGGACCCGTACCCGACCGGTCCGGATCAGTACCCGCCGGACCAGTACCCGACGCCACCGGATCCACCGCCCGGTGCGCCGCCGTCCCCGGTCGTCCCCCCACCGTTTCCGGCCGTCCCGCCGCCCGGGGAGACCTGGGAGAACATTGCGGTACTGGTCCCCGCCGCCGGGCAGCCGGTGAACCTCCCGGATGGAACGCCGGTCGTCCCCGTTTCCTGGGCCGCCACCGCGCCGCCCCCAGACGGCTCGCTCGGTGCCGGGCCCGTAGTCGGGCGGCTTCCCCCGTCCGCGGCGGCTGACCCGGGTTGGCCGGTGCCGGAGGCGTGGCTCGACGCCGACCCCCTGGGCGGACCCACGGTCGGCCGGCAGGCGGTCGAAACGCCCGGTACGGAGCCAGCCTGGTCCGTCCCGGTCCCCGCGAACCTGCCGGCACGGCGGTCCGGTCCGGCCCCTTCCCTGCCCGTCCGGGCGGCGGCCGCGGTGACGCCGTCCCGTGGTCCGGCGGTGGTCCCGGCCGTCGCGGGAGCGGGCGGTTCGCCGGTCGCGCGGGCGCGGGCCGGTGGGCGGCGGGTGCTGGTCGGGGGATTCGGTGGCGGAGGCGGCCGGACGACGGTCGCCGCGGGTCTGGGACTGGCGATCGCGGAGCACCACGGTCATCGGGTGATGGCCGTGGACGCCTCCCCGGACCAGTCCGGGCTGCTTGCGCACCGGGTCGGCCTCATGCCACCGGGCGTGGGGTTGCGGGAGTTGGCCACGGCGCGGCCACCGGTGTCCTCATTGGAGGACGTGCGCCGGTTCGTCGCCTCCGACGGCTCCGGTGGCCTGGAGGTGCTGGCCGGACTGCGTGATCTCACCGGGCCGGGGCTCCTTCCCGAGGAGCTGGCCTGGGCACTCGACCTGCTCGGACACTGGTATCCGGTCGTCGTCGCGGACGCCCCACCGGGGTGGAGCCAGCCGGTGCCGGCCACCCTGCTGGCGCGGGCGGACCTCGTCGTGCTGACGATCCGGGCCGGCGAGACGGAGATCGCCGGTGCGGACGACGCGTTGACCGCGTTGACCGCGGCTGGTCGGCCAGATCTCGCTGCCACCGTCATCGTGGCCGTCGTCGAGACGTATCCCTCCCGGTTGAGCCGCGGGGCACGGCTGCGTCTCGAGCATCTTGAGGACCGGGCCTACATGACGGTGCCGGTGCCGTTCGACGCGGCGCTCGCCGACAGCCGTCCGATCAGCTGGTACCGCCTGCGTCGCCGGACCAGGTTCGCCTTCCAGCGCCTCGCCGGGGCGGTCGCCACCGCCCCGCTTCCCGGGTCGCAACCGGCCACCGTGCTGGCCCGGTCCGCCATCGCCGCCCCCGGTCGGTGCCCCCAACCCGGGCCCGGGCCCGTCCGAGCCATGGTGAATGCCACGGACCCGGTCCGGTACCGGCCCGCCGCGCCGCCTGGGCCCTAGGCTGGCGAGAATGGCACACGATCTGCTGACTCCGTCCGGTCAGGGCGATGACGGCCGCGCCGATGAGTCGCTCACCCGAGCGCTCGCCGCCAGCCCGGTCAACCCCGCCGTTCTGACCGCCGCGCTGCGCCAGGCCCGGGTCTTCGTCGGAGTCGAGGCTCGGCTCACCGCCGCCGACGCCGTCACCGGTGCGGACAAGACCAGCGAGATGGCGCTGACGACCCTGCGCACCCCGTCCGGCGCGACCGCGCTACCGATCTTCTCCAGCGTCAGCGCGCTCACCGCCTGGCGCGCCTCGGCCCGGCCGGTTCCGGTCGCCGCGGTGGACGCCTGTACGGAGGCGGTCCGGCTGGGGCTCGGAGCGGTGGTGATCGACGTGGCCGGTCCGCGCTCGGCCAGTCTGGACGTCGGGCCGGGCGGTCCCGCGACGGTGCCCGGCGGATCCGACTCCGACTCGCCGCCCGGGACTCTCGACACGCCACGTGCGACCGAAGCCGCGGACCTCAACGAGCTGAGGGTGACCGCCCTGCGCCGTCCATCCGATCCGGATGGACCGTTGTCCCGGCAGCGGGTCCAAGAGGCGTTGCGGACCGTGACCGAGCGGGTCGAGGTGTGGCCGGCGGAACTGCTCCTCCCGGGTGCCGGCGCACCACGCCCGGTGCTTGCCGTCGCGGTACGCCGGGACGGAGATGCGGACGCGCGGTCCGGGGAGTTGCTCGCCCGGCGGTTGTCCCGGCTGCTCGCCGCTGATTCGGACCCGGCGCAGGAGCAGGAGCAGGAGCAGGAGCGGGCCTCGGGCCCGGCCGTGCTGCTCGTGAGCGCGCGGGAGGCCGCGGCGGTGCGCCGCCATTTGGGGCGGGGCCTGCGCCCGACGCGCCGATGGCCGGTGCGGTTCGCGAGGTGAGTGCCGCCGGCCCTTTCGGAGCGCCCGGACGATGATGTGATCGTCGTGTCGCCCGGTCTGGTGCTACGCTGGGGTTCAGACCTCCTGCCGGCTGGTTTTGTTCCGTCCGCTGGCGTTGCCGTTCCCAGGCAGCCAGGGCACGGTGCGGAGCCTGATCGGCAGGACCAAGCGGGGGTTCGCCCTCCACCCGATGTCAGCACTGATGTCGCCACCCCGGGACGTCAGCAGGTCCTCAGGCCGGAGTTCCGGCTGGTGGCCGCGGTGGCCGGGTCGCCGGTCGGTCGAGCCGTTCTCGCGGTTGTCGGCCGGGAGCCTGGTGTACCAGGCTCGGTGCTCCGCTGCGGTGAGGTCAGGCCCGCGCGTCGAGCAACGGAGGAAACACATCAGCACAGAGTCCCGTATCAACGACCGGATTCGCGTCCCCGAGGTTCGCCTCGTCGGCGCGGAGGGTGAGCAGATCGGCATCGTCTCGATCGGTGAGGCCATGCGCATGGCGCAGGAGGCCGATCTCGACCTCGTCGAGGTCGCGCCGACCGCTCGTCCCCCGGTCTGCAAGCTGATGGACTACGGAAAGTTCAAGTACGAGTCCGACCAGAAGCGTCGGGAGGCTCGGAAGAACCAGGTCCAGACTGTCATCAAGGAAATGAAGCTGCGGCCGAAGATCGATCCGCACGACTACGAGACCAAGAAGGGTCACGTCGTGCGTTTCCTGCGGGCCGGCGACAAGGTCAAGATTACGATTATGTTCCGCGGTCGGGAGCAGTCCCGGCCCGAGCTCGGCATCCGCCTGCTCCAACGGCTGTCCGCCGACGTGGCCGATCTTGGTTATGTCGAGGCTCAGCCCAAGCAGGACGGCCGGAACATGACCATGGTCATGGCCCCGCACAAGGGTTCGAAGCCGCAGCGGGTGCCGGAACCGGCCGGCCACGCCTGACTCGACGGCGGGCAGTCCGCGCGGTGGCGCCGCCACCGGTTCCGGATCTCGCCACGCCGCTTGTTCGACCACCCACGTAACCCGTCAGGATGTCAACATGCCCAAACAGAAGTCCCACAGCGGTGCGAGCAAGCGGTTCCGGGTCACCGGGTCCGGCAAGGTGCTGCGCCAGCGGGCCAACCGCCGCCACTACCTGGAGCACAAGACCAACCGCCTCACCCGCAGACTGGATGGCGTGGTGCCGTTGACGAAGGCGGACAACCGACGCGTCAAGCGTCTGCTCGCCCGCTGACCGCGGCCCGCTGACGACTCCGGCCCCGACTGCGGCGGGCCCGCCGGTCGCGGTCGGCCCGCCGTTGGCGGCCGACTCCGGCCCGGGCCGCCGGACGCACCCGAACGAAGGAGACAGGTGCCCTCATGGCACGTGTGAAGCGGGCGGTCAACGCCCAGAAGAAGCGCCGTACGGTCCTCGAGCAGGCCAGCGGCTACCGGGGCCAGCGCTCGCGGCTCTACCGCAAGGCCAAGGAGCAGATGCTCCACTCGATGACCTACTCCTACCGGGACCGCCGCGCGCGCAAGGGCGACGTCCGGCAGCTATGGATCACTCGGATCAACGCGGCGGCGCGGGCGAACGGCCTGACCTACAACCGCTTCGTGCAGGGTCTGAAGCTGTCCGGTGTCGAAGTCGACCGCAAGATTCTGGCCGACCTCGCGGTCAACGACGCGGTCGCGTTCACCGCCCTGGTCGAGGTGGCACGGGCCGCGCTGGCGGCGGCGCCGGAGCCCACCGCCGCCTGAGCCCGTCGCGACGTCGGCCCGTGCCCGCCTCCCGCGTGTCCCCCACGACCGACGCTCCGCTGTCGACGGCCCCTTCCCCGGGGCCCGGAGTGATCGCCGGAGCGCGCTCCGGGCGGGTCGGCGCCGCGCGTCGCCTCAAGCGGCCCGCGGCCCGGCGCGAGCAGGGCAGGTTCCTGGTCGAGGGGGCGCAGGCGGTGGGCGCGGCGTCGGCCGTCGGCGAGCTGCTCGAGGTGTTCGTCGGAGTCTCCGCGACTCCCCGGCACGAGGAGCTGCTGAGGGCGGTCCGGGTGCCGGTCCGGGTCGTCACGGACGAGGCCGTGGCGTCGCTGTCGGAGACGGTGACCCCCCAGGGCCTCGTCGCGGTCGCGGCCCTGCCCGCTCACCGGCTCGCCGACCTGCACGTCCCCCGGCTGGTCGCGGTGTGCATCGGCGCGGGCGATCCGGGCAACGCCGGCACGGTGATCCGCAGCGCGGACGCGGCCGGAGCGGACGCCGTCGTCTTTACCGGGAGCGGTGTCGACCCCTTCGGGGGCAAGTGCGTGCGCTCCTCGGCCGGCAGCCACTTTCACCTCCCGGTGATCGTGGAACCAGCCTTGGCCGTGGTGCTGGACCGGCTGCGGGCCCGGGGCTGCCGCATCGTGGCGACGTCCGGAGCCGCGGATCGCGACATCGACACCGCCGTCGCCGCCGGTGAGCTCGACGGGCCGACGGCGTGGCTGTTCGGTAACGAGGCACATGGGCTGGCTTCGGCTACTCTGACCGCCGCGGACGCGGTTCTGCGGGTACCGGTGTACGGTCAGGCCGAGTCCCTGAATCTTGCGGTTGCGTCCGTCCTGTGCCTTTACGCGTCGGCGCGGGCGCAGAGAACGGGCAGGTCCGGTACTGATGGCACCGGAGGAGGTGGTCGACGGTGATGAACACTGTCGCGTCGCCATCCGGGCAGGTACCGCCACCCGGCCCCGGCTGCGCGCCCGATTCGGCCGTGTCGGCCGCGCTGGACGGCCCACTGCCTGCCGCCGCCTTCGACCTGCTACCGGACTCGGTGATCGTGACCGACGCCGTCGGCGTCGTCGAGGTGTTCAACCGGGCGGCGGCGAAGCTCACCGGGGTGGACGGACCGTCTGCGATCGGCCGGCATCTGACCGAGGTCCTCCCGTTGCTGGACGAGCGGGGCAACGACTGGTGGGAGTGCTCGGCAGCCAGCCGGAACCTGCCGCGGGTCACCGGGCAGCCGGAGCGGCGCCTGACCTATGCGGGTCCGGTCCACGACCGTGACTTCCACGTCACGGTGCGGTTTAACCGGGTCGCCGGTCGGCTGGTGAGGGTGTCGCTGTCCCTGCGCGACACCCTCAGCCGCGAGCGGCTGGAACGCAACCGGGCGGATCTGGTCGCGACCGTGGCGCACGAGCTGCGCTCGCCGCTGACCAGCGTGAAGGGATTCACCGCGACGCTGCTCGCCAAGTGGGACCGGTTCACCGACGAGCAGAAGAAGCTCATGCTGAACACGGTCAACACCGACGCCGACCGGGTCACGCGCCTGCTCACCGAGGTGCTGGACGTCTCCCGGATCGACTCCGGACGCATTCAGGTCCGCAAGCAGATCGTCGACCTGCCCGCCCGGGTGCGTTCGGTGGTGGACGGCAAAGTGGCCTCGGGTGCGGCGGGCGCCGACCGGTTCTTCATCTGCGAGGAGGGCGAACTGCCCGAGATGTGGGTCGATCCGGACAAGATTGAACAGGTACTGCACAACCTCGTCGACAACGCCCTGCGGCATGGTGCGGGTACTGTGACGGTACTGCTGCGTGGCAGGGACAGCGGCACGGAGGTGAGCGTGGCCGACGAGGGGGAAGGCGTGTCCGAATCGAACGCCGCGCGCGTGTTCACGAAGTTCTGGCGGGGCGCCGGCCGCGGGAACGGCACCGGCCTCGGGCTCTACATTGCCAAGGCACTGATCGAGGCGCACGGCGGCACCATTTCGGTCGGCCGGGCCACGGGTGGCGGCGCCGAGTTCCGATTTTTCGTGCCCGCCGGTGGCCCGGTGTTCGGCTGACGCCGAGCACCGCGAACCGACCGGTGGGCGCCCCGGGCGGCCAGGCGCGCGCCGCCGCCCCAGGACCGGATACCCCATGCCCGGACGAACTCCGCCGCAGGCCGGACGACCCCGGCTTCCCGCCGGGATGGCCCTGCTTTTCACCCGATGACGAGGATGAGCACCGTGCCCGCCCCTGGAGAGACTGTCGACCCGTCCCGGGTCCACGCCCTCGACCCTGATCAGCTCGACGCGGCCGTTGACGCCGCGCGGGAGTCGATCCGCGCCGCCGCCGACCTCGACGCGCTGGCAGCCGTCCGTACCGCCCACATCCAGGGCGCCTCCGCACCGCTGGTGCTGGCCCGCCGGGAGCTCGGTGCCCTGCCCCGTGCGGAGCGTGCCGACGCCGGTCGCCGGCACAACGCCGCCCGCACGGCGGTACAGGCCGCCTACGACGCCCGGCTGGCCGAACTCACCGCCGAGCGCGACGCCCGGGTGCTGCACGAGGAACGGGTCGACGTGACCCTGCCCGTCGACCGTCGCCGCCGTGGTGCCCGCCACCCGCTGACCGCCCTGTCCGACCGGCTTGCCGACGTGTTCGTGGCGATGGGCTACGAGGTCGCCGAGGGACCCGAGGTCGAACACGACTGGTTCAACTTCGAGGCCCTGAACATGGCGCCCGATCACCCGGCCCGCAGCGAGCACGACACGCTCTACGTCGCGCCGACCGGTGCGGGCCGGGTGCTGCGTACCCACACCTCCCCGGTGCAGATCCGCTCCCTGCTGAACCGCCCGCTGCCCGTGTACGTCGTGTGCCCGGGGCGGACATACCGCAACGACACCATCGATGCGACGCACTCGCCGGTCTTCGGCCAGCTCGAAGGTCTGGCCGTGGACAGGGGCATCACCATGGCGGACCTGCGTGGCACCCTGGAGGTCTTCGCCCAGGCGTTGTTCGGGGCGGGCCTGTCGACGCGGCTGCGCCCGTCGTTCTTCCCGTTCACCGAGCCGTCCGCGGAACTGGACGTGCAGTGCTTCGCCTGCCGCGGGGAGGCGGCCCGCCAGCCCTGTCGGGTCTGCTCGGACGAGGGCTGGATCGAGGCCGGCGGCTGCGGCATGGTCGACCCGCACGTCCTGCGGGCCGCGGGGGTCGATCCGACCCGGTACAGCGGTTTCGCGTTCGGGATGGGGCTGGAACGGGCCGCGATGGTCCGCCATGGCATCCGGGAGATCCGCGATTTCGTCGACGGTGACGTCCGGTTCAGCCTGCCGTTCGGAATCGAGGACTGACCCATGCTGATCGTGATGTCCTGGCTGCGGGAGTATGTGGCGGGGCTGCCGCCCACGCGGGCCGTCGCCGACGCGTTGATCCGGGCCGGTTTCGAGGTCGAGGGACTGCGCAGCGCCGGGGGCGAGTTCTCCGGCGTGGTCGTCGGGGAGATCGTCGACTTCGAGATCGTCGAGACGAAGAAGAAGGCCGTCCGCTGGTGCCAGGTCCGGGTCGCCGAGAGCGCCGGATCCGGGGATGCCGGATCCGAGGGCGAGGGCGTGCGCGGCGTCATCTGCGGGGCGCACAACTTCGTCGTCGGTGACCGGGTGGCGGTCGCGCTGCCCGGCGCCGTGCTGCCCGGCGGGTTCGAGATCACCGCGCGGAGGACCTACGGCCATGTCAGCGAGGGGATGATCTGCTCGGCCCGGGAACTGGGCCTTGGCGAGGAGTCCGACGGCATCCTGGTGCTCGCGCCGCGGGCGCCGATCGGCGCCGACGTCGCCGAGCTGCTCGATCTCGCCGACGAGGTGCTCGACATCGCGGTCACCCCAGACCGGGGCTACGGCCTGTCGGTGCGGGGGATCGCCCGGGAGGCGGCGATCGCCTTCGCGCTGCCGTTCACGGACCCGGGCGGGCCGGCGGACCTGGCCGCCGGCCCGGGGCCCGCCGGGGAGGCCTATCCGGTCGTCGTCGAGGACACCGCGGCGTGTGACCGCTACGTCGCCCGGGTGGTGACCGGGGTCGACTCGCGGGCCACCACCCCGCCGGGGTGGCAGCGGCGGCTGTCGCTGTCCGGGATGCGGTCGATCTCGGTGCCGGTTGACGTCACCAACGCTGTGCTGCTGGGCCTCGGCCAGCCGTTGCACGCCTTCGACCGGGCGAAGCTGACCGGCGCGATCATCGTGCGCCGGGCCGTCGCCGGAGAAACGCTGCGCACCCTCGACGGGGTCGACCGCACTCTCGACCCCGAGGATCTGGTCATCGCCGACGACACCGGTCCGATCGCGCTCGCCGGGGTGATGGGCGGGGCCAGCACGGAGGTGTCCGCGACGACCACCGACATCGTCCTCGAGGCGGCGCACTTCGACCCGATCACGGTGGCCCGCACCGCCCGCCGGCACCGGCTGTCCTCGGAGGCGTCGCGGCGTTTCGAACGCGGCGTTGACCCGGCGCTCGCGCCGGTCGCCGCGGCGCTGGCCGTCGACCTGCTCGTCGAGCTCGCCGCCGCCCGTCCCGAGCCCGGCGTGACCGACCTGGACCACCGCCCTGGCCTGGCGCCGGTGACTCTGCCGCTGACGGAACCGGAACGCCTCGCCGGCCGGCCCTACCCCGCCGAGGTGGTGCGGCGCCGGCTCGGCGACGTCGGCTGCGCAGTGGCCGACGGGCCGGCGACCGGGGGCCTGCCCGGTGTCCTGATCGTGACGCCGCCGTCCTGGCGTCCCGACCTGACCCGGCCTGCCGATCTCGTCGAGGAGATCATGCGGCTGGAGAGGTACGACACCATCCCGGTGACCCTGCCGTCGCTGCCCGCGGGGCGCGGGCTCACCGCCGCGCAGCGGATGCACCGCGCAGTGGGCCGGGCACTGGCCTACGCGGGGTTCGCCGAGGTGCTCACCCTGCCGTTCGTGCCCGAGGACGCCGCCGACGCGCTCAGCCTGGCTGCGGTCGACCCGCGGCGCGCGGCGGTCCGGATCGCGAACCCGATCGCCGAGGATGCCGGCTACCTGCGGACGACCCTGCTACCCGGACTGATCGCGGCGGCCGTGCGCAACATCGGCCGGGGGCAGCGCGATCTTGCCCTGTTCGAGAGCGGCCTGGTGTTCCGTGAACGCGAACGGATCCCGACGGGCGTCGTCACCCCGCCGGTGGATCGTCGGCCCTCCGCCGCGGAGATCGCCGCTCTGGACTCGACCCTGCCCGGCCAGCCCCGCCACGTCGCCGTGCTCCTCACCGGGCGCAGTGAGCCAGGTGGCTGGTCCACGCCGGCCCGGGACGCGAACTGGGCGGACGCGGTGGACGCCGCGCACGTGGTCGCCGAGGCGGTGGGCGTCACCCTGACGGTCAGGGCCGGCAATGTCATGCCCTGGCACCCGGGCCGCCTCGCGGAGCTCTCGATCGACGGTCGGGTCGTGGGCCACGCGGGTGAGCTGCATCCCCGGGTGCTCGGCGCCGCCGGGCTCCCGCCCCGGGCCGGCGCGATGGAACTGGACCTCGACGCCCTGATCGAGGTCGCGTCGGCGGCGCCGCCGATGATCGCGCCGACGATCTCCACCTATCCGCCCGCCGACCGGGATGTGGCGCTCGTCGTGCCGATCGAGGTGCCGGTCGCCGACGTGACGGCGGCACTGCGGGCCGGAGCCGGTGACCTGCTGGAGTCCCTGACCCTCTTCGACGTCTTCGAGGGCGCCCAGGTCGGGGTCGGTCAGCGCTCGCTGGCCTTCGGCCTGCGGCTGCGCGCCGGGGACCGGACGCTGACGGCCGCCGAGGCGAACGCGGTGCGGGACGCGGCGGTCGCCCGGGCGGCGGAGCTCACCGGCGCGTCCCTGCGCGCCTGAGGCCGAGGCGGGTTACGCCAGCCTCATTGCATGACGATGAGTTGGCGTGTATAAAATTGCAATCATGGGTGTGACGGCAGCAGTTGCGGGGGCGAGCGGGTACGGCGGCGGAGAGCTGCTGCGCCTGCTCCTCGCCCATCCCGAGATCAAGATTGGTGCGCTGGCCGCGAACGCGTCCGCCGGCCGGCCGGTGACGGACGTGCATCCTCACCTGCCCGACCTGGAGGGCCGGGTGTTCACGGACGCGGCCGCGCTGGCCGGGACTGACGCGGACATCGTTTTCCTGGCACTGCCGCACGGTCAGTCGGCCGCGGTGGCCGCCACCCTGCCCGACACCGTACGGGTCGTCGATCTGGGTGCCGATCATCGGCTCGTCGACCCGGAGGCGTGGCGGCGCGCCTACGGGGGGGAGCACGCCGGGACCTGGGCCTACGGCCTGCCCGAACTCCCCTGGGCGCGGGCGGAGATCGCCGCGAGCCGGCGGGTGGCGGTCCCGGGCTGCTATCCCACGGCGACCTCTCTCGGACTCGTGCCGCTGCTGGCCGGCGGTCTCGTGGAGCCCGCCGACCTGGTCGTCGTCGCGGCGAGCGGCACGTCCGGCGCGGGGCGCTCGGCCACGGTGAACCTGCTCGGCAGCGAGGTGATGGGTGACCTGACCGCCTACAAGGTGGGCACCCACCAGCACCGGCCCGAGATCACGCAGACCCTCTCCCGGGCCGCCGGTACGACCGTGACGGTGTCCTTCACCCCGGTGCTCGCCCCGCTTCCCCGCGGCATCCTCGCGACCAGTACCGGCCGGGCCATCCCGGGCACCGACGCGGACGCCGTGTACGAGGCGCTGCGGTCCGCCTACGCGGGGGAGCCGTTCGTCCGGGTGCTGCCGCCGGGGCGCTGGCCGCACACCGCGGCGACGCTCGGCGGGAACGCCGTTCATGTGCAGGGGACCTTCGACCCGGAGACCGGCCGGGCGATCGTCGTCACCGCGATCGACAACCTCGGCAAGGGCGCGGCTGGCCAGGCGCTGCAGTGCGCCAACCTGATGCTCGGCCTGCCCGAGACCGCCGGGCTGACCGCTCAGGGCATCGCCCCCTGACCGTTTCCGGCTCGGCAGGCTGGCAGGCCGGTAAGGACGCGGGACCATCGACCAGCAACATCGACCAGCAACATCGACCAGCAACGCGGACAGGGGACAGGAGAGGGTTGAGTTGAGCGTCACCGCCCCACGGGGCTTCCGCGCCGCCGGAGTGACGGCCGGGTTGAAGCCGTCCGGCCGTCCGGACGTGGCGCTCGTCGTCAACGACGGGCTGTCCGACGCCGCCGCCGGGATCTTCACCGCCAACCGGGTCCAGGCGGCTCCGGTGCTCTGGAGTCGCCAAGCCCTCGCCGACGGCCGACTGCGCGCCGTCATCCTCAACTCCGGCGGGGCGAACGCCTGCACCGGTCCGGCCGGATTCGCCGACACCCACGCCACGGCTGAGCACGTCGCCGGGGCGCTCGGTATCGGTGCCGGCGACGTCGCGGTCTGCTCGACCGGTCTCATCGGCGTCCGCCTGCCCATGGACAACCTGCTCGCCGGCGCCACCAAGGCGGTGGCGGACCTCACCGATACCGCCGCCGCCGGCGCCGCGGCGGCGGAGGCGATCCGCACCACCGACACCGTCGCGAAGGCCGCGGTCCGCACCTCGTCGACGACCCCGGGTGTCACCATCGGCGGGATGGGCAAAGGCGCGGCGATGCTGGCGCCGTCGCTCGCGACGATGCTCGTGGTGGTCACCACCGACGCCGTCGCGGATGCCGCCACCCTCGATCGGGTGATCCGGGCGTCCTCGCGGGTCAGCTTCGAGCGGGTCGATTCCGACGGCTGCCTGTCCACCAACGACACCGTGCTGCTGCTGGCCTCGGGTGCCGCCGGGGTCAGCCTGCCCGAGGCGGAGCTGGCGGGGCTGGTCACCGAGGTGTGCGTTGACCTTGCCCAGCAGATGCTCGGCGATGCCGAGGGTTCGACGAAGACCATCGCCATCACCGTGACCGGAGCCGCGACCGAGGACGACGGGCTGGAGGTCGGCCGGGCCGTCGCCCGCAACAACCTGCTCAAGTGCGCTCTGTACGGCAAGGACCCGAACTGGGGACGGGTGCTCGCCGCGATCGGCACCACGAAGGCCGTTTTCGAGCCCGACGCGCTGGACGTGTCCATCAACGAGGTGCAGGTCTGCTGGGCCGGGGCCCCCGGCGAGGACCGTGACCTCGTCGACCTGTCCGGCCGTGAGGTGCGCATCGGCGTCGATCTGCACGCCGGCGACGCCGAGGTCACCGTCTGGACGAACGACCTGACCGACGGGTACGTCTACGAGAACTCGGCGTACTCGACATGAACGTCCCGACCCGGATACTGCCGCCTTCGAACGGTGGGCACGGCGGCACCGCAGGCGCCGATGGCACCGGCGACGCCGCCCCGGGCGGGGGCACCGGGCGGGGCCCGGCCGCCACCGCCCGGGGCCACGCGGCGCTCGCGAAGACCCAGGTCCTCATCGAGGCGCTCCCGTGGCTGTCGCGGTTCCAGGGCGCGACCATCGTCGTCAAATACGGCGGCAACGCGATGACGGAGCCGGCGCTGCGCGAGGCCTTCGCCGCTGACGTCGTGTTCCTGCGCCACTCGGGGCTGCGGGTGGTCGTCGTGCACGGCGGCGGTCCGCAGATCACCGCGTATCTGGAACGCCTCGGTGTCCCCTCGACGTTCGTCGGCGGCCTGCGGGTCACCACCCCGGAGACCATGGACGTCGTGCGGATGGTCCTGCTCGGCCAGGTCAATCGGGACGTCGTGGGGCTCGTCAACGACCATGGCCCGTTCGCCGTCGGGCTGTCCGGTGAGGACGCCAACCTCTTCACCGCGCGGCGCCGCCCGGCGATCGTCGACGGCCGGGAGGTCGACGTCGGCCTGGTCGGCGACATCGTCGAGGTCCGACCGGAGATGATCAACGCCCTGCTCGGCTCCGGGAAGGTGCCGGTGGTCGCGTCGGTTGCCCGCGGCGTCGACGGCGGGGTCTACAACGTCAACGCCGACATCGCCGCCGCCGAACTCGCCGTCGCGCTCGGGGCCACGAAGCTCGTCGTCCTGACCGACGTCGAGGGCCTCTACGCGGACTGGCCGGCGAGCGACGAGGTGATCAGTGAGCTGAGCATCACCGAGCTCGAACGGCTCCTCCCCTCGCTCACCGCCGGCATGATCCCCAAGATGGAGGCCTGCCGGCGGGCGGTGCGTGGCGGTGTTCCACAGGCGCACGTGCTCGACGGACGGGTGCCGCATGCGGTGCTCCTGGAGATCTTCACCGACGACGGCATCGGCACTTTGATCATGGCCGAGCCAGGCACCTCGCCTGAGCCGGGCACCTTGCCTGAGCCAGGTACGCCCCCTGCGCCCGCCGCGCGCCCGGCCGGGATCGTTCCGGCCGGCGAACCGACCGGAGGAACGCCGTGAACGCCGTGAACGCTGAGAACGCCGTGAACGCCGATCTGATCGCCCGCCGGGACGCCGTCGTGATGGCGACCTACGGCCGACCCGCGATCTCCCTGGCTCGGGGGGCCGGCAGCCGGGTGTGGGACCATGACGGCCGCGAATATCTCGACCTGGTCGGCGGGATAGCCGTCAGCGTGCTCGGTCACTGCCACCCGGCGGTCCGGGACGCCGTCGTCGGCCAGCTCGGCGCTCTCGGTCACGTGTCGAACCTCTACGCCAATGAGCCTCAGGTGCTGCTGGCCGAACGGCTCGTCGAGCTGCTGCGGGTCGGCGCGCCGAGCCCCGGGCTTCCGCCCGAGGGGGCGAAAGTCTTCTTCTGCAACTCGGGGGCGGAGGCCAACGAGGCAGCAATCAAGATCGCCCGCCGGACCGGCCGTTCGGAGATCATCGCCACCGAGGGCTCGTTCCACGGCCGGACCCTGGGCGCGCTGTCCATCACCGGTCAGCCGGCCAAGCGGGCACCGTTCGAGCCGCTGCTGCCCGGCGTCCGGTTCGTGCCGTATGGAGACGGCGCGGCCCTGCGCGCCGCCGTCAGCGAGGCGACCGCGGCGGTGTTCCTGGAACCAACCCTCGGCGAAGGCGGTGTCGTGCCGCCGCCGGCCGGCTACCTCGCCGCCGCGCGGGCTGTCTGCGACTCCGCTGGCGCGCTGCTGGTCCTGGACGAGGTGCAGAGCGGCATCGGCCGGACCGGCTTGTGGTTCGCCCACCAGGCCGAGGGCGTGCTGCCCGACGTGATCACCCTGGCCAAGGGACTCGGCGGTGGCCTGCCCGTCGGCGCCTGCGTCGGCATCGGCGCGGCGGGGACGCTGTTGCGCCCGGGGGATCACGGCAGCACCTTCGGTGGCGGCCCGATCGTCTGCGCGGCGGCGCTCGCGGTGCTCGACACGATCGCCGCCGAGGGCCTGCTTGAACACGCGTCGCGGCTCGGGGAGCGGCTGGCCGCGGCGATCCAGGCGGCGGGCGTGCCCGGCGTGGCCGGGGTCCGGGGACGGGGGCTGTGGCGGGCGATCGAGCTCGACGGCCCATTCGCGCCGGCGGTGGAGAAGGCCGCCCGCGAAGCCGGTTACCTGGTGAACGCCGTCGCCCCTGACGCCATCCGGCTCGCCCCGCCGCTGATCCTCACCGCCGCCGAGGCGGACGCCTTCGTCGCGGCCCTGCCCGGTATCGTCGGCGACGCGCTCGCCGCCCGGGTTCGGTCGGCGCAGTCCGCGTCAGCCCCGGGCTCTAGGGTCAGCGCATGACGGTCCGACACTTCCTTCTCGACACCGACCTGACCCCCGCGGAGCAGACCGCCCTGCTCGACCTCGCCGACGGGCTCAAGGCACGCCGCCGCGTTACCCGGCTGACGGAGCGTCCGCTCGCCGGGCGCTCGGTGGCGCTGCTGTTCGAGAAGCCGTCGACACGCACCCGACTGTCGTTCGACGTGGGCGTCGCCGAGCTCGGCGGCCACCCGGTGGTGATCGACGCGGTGAGCACGCAGCTCGGCCGGGGCGAGACCATCGAGGACACCGCCGCGGTGCTGAGCCGGTACGTCGACGCGATCGTCGTGCGTACCTTCGCGCAGGAGCGGTTGGAGCGGCTGGCGGCGGCGGCCACCGTTCCGGTGATCAATGCGCTGTCCGACCACGCCCATCCCTGCCAGGCCTTGGCCGACCTGCAGACGATCCGGGAGCGGCGGGGCCGCCTGGCCGGGCTGACCCTGACCTACCTGGGCGACGGCAACAACGTCGCGCACTCGCTGCTGCTCGCCGGCGCGTTGGCAGGCATGCGGGTGCACGTGGCCTCGCCGCCCGGCTATGAACCGTTCGAGCAGGTGCTGCGGCACGCCAATGAGATCGGCATGGTGACCGGGGGGGAGGCGCTGGTGATGCACGACGCGCTGGAGGCCGCCGCCGGGGCGGACGTGCTTTACACCGACGTGTGGGCGTCGATGGGTCAGGAGGGTGAGTCGGACAGCCGCGCGTTGGTGTTCCAGCCGTACCGGCTCGACGAGAAGGCCGTCGAGGCCGCTTCGCCTGACGTGATCGTCATGCACTGCCTGCCCGCACATCGGGAGCTCGAGATCACCGCGTCGGTGATCGACGGACCCCGTTCGGTCGTGTTCGACCAGGCCGAGAACCGGCTGCATGCCCAGAAGGCCCTGCTGTCGATCCTGCTGTCCGAGGGCGTCGGTCCGACCGGCGCCGCCGGGAGCGCGTCCGGGGTGGGGGGCGCATCGCCGG
>NZ_CDWTMO010000023.1:0-35420 GCF_977946435.1 Frankia sp. CgKIO3
GGCCAATGGTGGCGCATGGGTGGCAGCGAGGTCGATACCTTCGAGCGGGAATTCGCTGCCTACCATGGGGCCAGCCACGCCCTCGCCGTAACCAACGGGACGCATGCGTTGGAGCTCGCGTTGCAGGTCCTGGGGGTCGGACCTGGCAGTGAGGTCATCGTGCCGGCGTTCACCTTCATCTCCTCCTCGCAGGCGGCCCAGCGCCTCGGCGCGGTGGCCGTGCCGGTCGACATCGACCCGGACACGTACTGCATCGAGGTCACCGCCGCGGCAGCTGCGGTGACCCCACGCACTCGGGCGATCATGCCGGTGCATATGGCGGGCCAGGTCTGCGACATGGACGCCCTGGCGAAGCTGTCCGCGGATGCCGGGGTCCCGCTGATCCAGGACGCGGCGCACGCGCACGGTGCGCAGTGGCAGGGTAAGAAGCTCGGTGAGCTGGGCTTGGTGGCGGCGTTCAGCTTCCAGAACGGCAAGCTCATGACCGCCGGTGAGGGCGGCGCCGTCACCTTCCCCGACGCCGAGCTGCACGAACTCGGCTTCCTGCGGCACAGTTGCGGGCGGCCACGCACGGACCGCCGGTACTTCCACCAGACCTCCGGGTCGAATTTCCGGCTCAACGAGTTCTCCGCCGCGGTCCTGCGTGCCCAGCTCGGCCGCCTGGCCGGCCAGATTGACACGCGTGAGGAGCGTTGGCCGGTGCTGGCGGGGGCGCTTGCCGACATCCCGGGCGTCGTCCCGCAGGGCCGCGACGACCGGTGTGACCGCAATCCGCACTACATGGCAATGTTCCGGTTGCCCGGGTTCAGTGAGGAGCGCCGCAACGCGTTCGTCGACGCCCTTGTGGACCGCGGGCTGCCCGCTTTCGCCGCGTTCCGGGCGATCTACCGGTCCAACGGCTTCTGGGAGACCGGCGCCCCGGACAAGGCGGTGGACGAGATCGCGAAGCACTGCCCGAACACCGAGGCAATCAGCGCGGACGGCATCTGGCTGCACCACCGGACGTTGCTCGGCACCGAAGAACAGATGCACCAGGTCGCGGCCATCGTGGCCGAGACCCTGGCCGAATTGTGAGCCGAGGCGAGACCGGGAACCCCACGCGGACTCCGCTGCGGATCGCCGTGGTGGGGCTGGGCTGGGCCGGCCGGTCGATCTGGCTTCCCCGGCTGCGAGAACACCCGGAGTTTGTTGTGGTCACGGCCGTCGATTCCGATTCCGAGGCTCGCCGGGCGGCGGCCGGGGCCGACCCGGGCTTGGCCGTGCTCGCCGACGTCGACGAGATCGACCGGACTCAGGTCGACCTTGCGGTCGTGGCGGTGCCCAACCACCGGCACGCCGACATCGCCGCCCGGCTGCTGAGCGCCGGTGTTCCGGTTTTCTTGGAGAAGCCGGTGTGCCTGAGCTCGGCCGAGGCCGACCGGCTCGCGGCGGCCGAGCGCGCGGGCGACGCCATCCTGCTCGCCGGGAGCGCCGCGCGGTACCGGGCGGACGTCAGCCGGCTCTACGAGCTCGCCGACGGGCTCGGTGCCATCCGGCACGTCGATCTCGCCTGGATCCGGGCGCGGGGCATTCCCGACGCCGGCGGCTGGTTCACCCGGCGGGACCTCTCCGGCGGCGGGGCCCTGGTCGACCTCGGCTGGCACCTGCTCGACACTCTACATCCCGCTGCTGGTCAGCGTCCGTTTCCAGCAAGTGGTCGGGACGATCTCGGATGACTTCGTCAGCGATGGCTCCTGGGCAGCCTCCTGGCGTCACGACGATGGCACCGGGCCGGCCGTCGGCATCGACGGTGACGTCGAGGACACCGCACGTGGCTTCCTGGTCACCGAGAACGGGGTCTCGGTGTCGTTGCGGGCGAGCTGGGCCTCGCACGAGGCCCGGGACGTCACCCTGATCAACGTCGAGGGCGCCGCGGGCACCGCGTCGCTGCGCTGCACGTTCGGTTTCGGCCCGAACCGGCAGGATCATTCGATCCTGACCCGCACCCGGGCCGGCGAGACCATGGCGGTGCCTGTGCCCGCCGAACCGATCGGGACGGAGTACCGCCGTCAGCTCGACGAACTGCCCGGGCTGCTGGCGGATCCCGCGTCCCGGGGGCGGGCGATCGAGGAGGTTCGCCCGACCATCGCCGCCATCGAGAGGTTCTACGAGTCCGCGCGCTCGCACCGGTCCGTCGCGCTGCTCGCGCACGCGACTCGCTGAGGCCACGCGGCCACCACCTGTGTCACACGACCTGCGTCACGAATATCGAACGGCACCCAACGCCGAGTCCGGGGGGCACGTGGGAACTGAGCTGAAACCCTGGTCTGCCATGACCACCACCGGGACCGGGGCAGCGTCCGGAGCGCGGAAACGTGCGGTCATCGTCGATCTCGACGGGGTGCTGGTCGACAGCTTCGGAGTGATGCGACAGGCGTTCACGATCGCCTACGCCGAGGTCGTGGGTCCCGGCGAGCCCCCGTTCGAAGAGTACAACCGGCACCTGGGACGGTACTTCCCGGACATCATGCGGATTATGAATCTGCCGCTGGAGATGGAGGAGCCGTTCGTCCGCGAGAGCTATCGGCTGGCCCACCAGGTGGTGCTTTTCGAAGGGATCGCCGCGCTGCTGCGGACCCTGCACGAGCGCGGCCTCGGGCTCGCGGTCGCCACCGGCAAGGCCGGTCCACGGGCCCGGCACCTGCTGGGTGAGCTCGACATTCTGCCGATCTTCAATTATGTCATCGGCTCTGATGAGATCGCCGGTCCCAAACCGGCGCCGGACATCGTGAACCGGGCACTCGAACTGTTGGGCGTGGCGCCGCGTGAGGCGATGATGATCGGGGACGCGGTCGCCGACCTGGAGAGCGCGCGTGCGGCCGGCGTGATGGCGGTGGCCGCGCTGTGGGGCGAGGCGGACGGCGCCGAGCTGGTCGCGGCCGAGCCGGACGCGGTGCTGCGCCGGCCCGCGGAGTTGCTGTCCCTTCTCCGGCCGCACCCGGTCGAACCCGCCGGCACCGCCGGTGTCCCCGCGGCTCAGGCCGGCCGACCGATCCTCGCCGGCGACTGAGCCGCCAGGAGCGCTCCGAACAGGGAGGACAGGCCGCCCAGCAGCGCCGGGCGGATGGGCGCGGGCGGATGTCCCGGGCGGGCAAGGGCCTGGGCATGCTCGGCGACCGCCTGCGGAAATCCAGGCAGGCCGGCCGCGAACCCGCCGCCGACCACCGCCATCGCGGGATGCAGCAGTTCGGTCAGCCCGACGACGGCCGTGGCGATCGCCGCGGCGCTCTCGCCCACTGTCCGCACCGCCCAGGGGTCGGCCGCGAGCCAGGCTGCGCGCAGGTCCGCGAAGGTCACCTCCGCACCACGCCGCTGGGCGGCCCGGTGCAGGGTGGCCGGCCCGGATGCGGTTGCCTGCACACATCCGCGGTGGCCGCAGTCACAGCTGGGCCCGCCGGACGAGATGATCAGATGTCCGATCTCGCTGGAGCCGCGACCGGGCCCCGGGCAGGACCGGCCGCCGAGCACGATCCCGCCGCCGACGCCCGTCCCGACCCCCAGGTAGACCACGTTCTCACAGCCGGCCGCGTCCGCCTCCGCGAGCGCGGCCAGATCGCCGTCGTCGCCGCAGACCACGGTGGTGCCCGGCAGCAGATCCCGCAGCGCGGCGCCGAGGTCGAGCCCGGTCCAGGCCGGCCGGCCCGGCCATGTTGTGACCCGGCCGGCGGCGTTGATGGTTACGGGCATCGCCACGCCGACGGCGTCGACCCGACCGCCCCATCGGGCGGTCAGCGCGGCAACGTGTGCGGCGAGATCGTCGATGTCCTGGGTGGCGGTCGCCGACGGCGACCACTGGAAGGTTGTCTCCACCGGCCTGACGCGACCGTCCGGTCCGTCCGGCCTGGCCGACCTGCTCGTCGCCTCCCGTCGGGTCCGCCCCGGCCTGTGCGGCCTCGATGCGCAGCGCGACCTTGGTGCCGCCCACGTCGATACCCAGACAGCCGGTTGGAGGTTGTGCACGCATGAGCCCTCGCAGATCGTCAGGCGGGTGCCGCCGGGACGAGATCGAAGAACGAGCGGTAGAAGCCGATCTGGTGGGCGAGCATGTGGATGCCCGGATGGGTCGGCAGGCCGAGTGCGGCCGCGGCCCGCAGCAGGCGGGTGTCGGGCGGTTTCATGATGATGTCCGCCACGACGCAGCCCGCCGCGAGCCCGTCCGGCGGGAAGGGGAGCGGATCGTCTGGACGCAGGCCGAGCGGCGTGGCGTTCACCGCGAGATCGACATCGTGCAGCAGGGGTGCCGCGACGCCGACGGCGCGGCCCGGCCAGTGCTCGTCGAGGCGGGCGAGCAGGCCGTCGCGCTTCTCCCGGTCCGGATCGTAGATCGATAGCCGCGTGCTGCCGGCGTCGAGCAGCGCGGTCGCGATGGCGCTGCCGGCGCCGCCCGCGCCCACTAGCGAGACCCGCGTTCCGGCCACCGGGCGTCCGGCGGCCGTCAGCCCCCGGACGAATCCCGCTCCGTCGAAGTTGTCGGCCTGCCAGCGCCCGGACGAGCCGCGGCGCAGTGCGTTGGCGCTCCCGCTGATCGCGGCCGCCGGACTGCGTTCGTCGGCGAGGGCGCAGGCGGCGACCTTGTGCGGAATCGTGATCAGGATGCCGTCCAGGTTCTCGATGCGCCGGAGTCCATCGAGTACGGCGGGGAAGTCCGCCGGCCGGGCGTGCACCGGTACGAGGACGGCGTCGAGCCCGAGTTCGTCGAACAGCGGATTAAGTAACGACGGCGCCTGTACCTGCTTGACGGGATCCCCGACGACGGCGAACAGGCGGGTGGTGCCCGTGATGGCACGCGGGGCCGGTGGCATGGGCGTCAGGCCAGCGGCCCGCGCGGCATGTCGCCGAGCGTCTTCATGACCAGATCTTCCGGAATGTCGCCCACCAGCTGTGGGCCGTCCGCGCCGTCGAGCACGAAGGTGAGGCCGGTGTTCGTCGACTTCTTGTCCAGACGCATCACGGCGACGAGCTCGGCGGCGTCCGCCTCAGTGGGCAGTGCCGTCGGCAGCCCGTACCCGCGGACCACGTCCAGGTGCTCGCGGACCCGATCGTCCCCGATCCGGCCGAGCTCCCCGGCGAGACGGCCGGCGAATACGGTGCCGATCGCCACCGCCTCACCGTGGCGCAGCGCGAAGTCGGTGGCGCGCTCCAGGGCATGCCCTAGGGTGTGGCCGTAGTTGAGGATGTGGCGCAGGCTCGAGTCCCGTTCGTCCCGGGCGACGACGGCGGCCTTGAGCGCCACGCTGGCGGCGATCTGCTCCGTCACCGGCAGACCGCGTAGGTCCCCGGTGCCGATGAAGTGGGCCCGCGCGATCTCGCCGTAGCCGTTGATCCACTTCCGCTGGGGCAGGGTCCGCAGGTAGTCGGTGTCGCAGAGGACGGCGCTGGGTTGCCAGTAGGCGCCGAGGAGGTTCTTGCCGGCGGGCAGGTTCACCGCCGTCTTCCCGCCGACGCTCGCGTCCACCTGGGCGAGCAGGGATGTCGGGAGGTGTACCACCGCCACACCGCGGTGGTACAGCGCCGCAGCGAGCCCGACGACGTCCGTGGTGGTCCCTCCGCCGCAGGAGATGACGACGTCTGACCGGGTCAGCCCGAAAGCCGCGAACCGGCCGCAGAGCGCCTCGACGTTCGACAGGTTCTTGTCCGTCTCGCCGTCCCGTGCGGCCAGCCGCAGCACCGGCACGCCCGGGTCGGGGACCGCGTCCTGCGGCCGCGCCGAGACGATGACGGCCCGCCGGGCGCCGATCCGCGCGACGATGTCGGGCAGGATTCGGCGGACCCCGGGACCGATATCGATCGGATAGCTGCGTGAGCCGAGGTCCACCGAGACCCGTCGATGATCGGCGGTGATCCGCTCGATCGGGCTTGTCCGCTGCGCTGTGAGCATGCCCGTCAAGGTGTGCCTTCCGGATCCGCGGTCGCGTGCTAGCGCCTGCCTGGTGCGTTGCGGTGGTGCGTTGCGGTGGTGTGTTGCGGTGGTTCTGCACGGGCCGCCGCGGCAATTCTGCCGCGCCCGGGAGTCGCCCCCCTTCCGTCGGGTCGGGTGTGAGCCATCGCACCTCCTCCCGTTCGTCTTCGTCGCTCGCGCGCGCTGCCGACGCCCCGCGTGGGTCGCTGCCCCGCGTGGATCCGTGCCCTCGCGTGGATCCGTGCCCCGCGCGAATTGATGCATGGTGCACGCAGAGTAGGGTCGTGTGGTGGGTTCAGACGACGGCGCGAGGCTCGCGGCAGCGCTCGGACTTCTCCTCACCCGGCCGAATCGGACGCGTCTGTTCGGGGAGCTGCTCTCTTCGGCGGACGTCGGACTCGACGAGGCTGTTTACCCCGTGCTCAACGGTCTGGCCCGCACGGGCCCGACCACGGCGCGCAAGCTGAGCATGGAGATCGGCATCGACCGTTCGGTGGTGAGTCGGCACAGTGATCGTCTCGAGGCGCTCGGGTTGCTGCGCCGTTCGGCCGATCCCGATGACGCCCGCGCGGTCCGCCTGACGCTCACCGACGAGGGCCGGGCCGCCATCGATCGCTCTCGGCGTCGGCTGGCTGACGTCTTCCAGCGCATGCTCGACGACTGGCCCGCCGAGGACGCGCGCGCCTTCGTCGCCGGCATGGAGCGCTTTGTCGCGGAGGGCGCGCTCAAGCCCGCGGGGCGACCTGGATACGCCCGCGGAACATCGGGAGGCCCGTACCCACAGAGAGACCGCCCGGCTCGGGGGGTGCCGGGCGGTCTCGATTGATGATGACATTTGGATGGCCGCCGAGACAAGTCCGCGAGGACGGCAGGTTTCGGACAATAATCACCAACCGTCCCGTCCGGCGCCCTCGGGGATGAGTTCGATCAGTAGTCCGGAACCCGCGTCGAGATAGGCCTGTCGCGGGTTCCGCGCGTCCGGCCGGAGCTGCTCGACCAGGCATCCCGCGGCGACCGCCCGGTGCAGGCACGCCGGCAGGTCGTCGACCTCGTAGCCGATGGAGAACATTCCCTCGCCGCGTTGGTCGAGAATTTCCCGCCCTGTCCACGGCCGGTCGCCGGGTTCCAGCAACTCGACCAGGCTGCTGCCGAAGCGGCCGAACGCGATCCGGACGTTCTTGATCATGATCGGTCGATCGCGCCAGAGGGCGGGGCCGGAGACGACCCGCGACTCCCACGCGTCGACCCCGAGGGAGACGGCGTATCGTTCCCGGGCAGCATCGAGGTCCGCGACGAGGATGCCGAGATGGTGGAACGTCAGCTCGCCCAGCATCTTCTCGATGACCCGCGCCGCCAGCAGGGCGGAGGCCGGTGAATGGGGCGTGGTGCGGACGGACGGCGACGCCGGATCCGGCGTCGTCCGGATCCGGTCCTCCCGATTCTGGATGATTGTCTCCATCACCGCGGCTCCCTCCATGCCTCTGGCCCGGGCAGAGGGCGAGGACGTCGATCGTATCGTCGTCCTCCGGGCTGTTCTTGCCGTCCCGCGGGTACCATCGATTAGGACGATCCCGTCGCGGATGGACGCGGGACGGGATCGGCCTTTAGCGGCCCGGCCTTTAGAGGATTGCCGGAGTGGGCACCCCACCCGTGCGGGTGAGTAGATCGTCGAGGTCGTACCCGTACCAGCGGCGGAGCGGCTCGGGGGAACTCGTGCGCCCCCACTCGTACATGCGGCGCTGGGCTTCGAAGGAGCCGTCGTGCCAGCGGCGCAGCACATCGCCCAGCCGGAGCGGAGTGGGGAGGAAGTCGGCGCCGCCCAGCAGAGTGGCGAGCCGCTCGACGGCGGTGGCTGGGGCCAGCCGGCCGGCCTCGACCTCGTCCATCACGGCGTTGAGCGAGTCGAAGAAGGGCTGGAATTCCGGCAGGTCGGGGCAGAAGGTGCCCAGATGTGGCGCGTCGAGCAGGCGGTCGAACAGCGCCGGATCGCCCTTTTCCAGATAGCCGAAGTAGGTTCCGACAATCCGGGAGATGCCCATGTTCCAGCCGAGGAACCACACCTTCGACCACGCCCGCCACAGGTCGAAGTCGCGGAACGAGATGTAGGAGCCGTGTACGAGCTTGTCGTTGACGTCCAGGATCGTCTGGTTGAGCGTGTCGATGTGGCCGAAGCGTTCCGCCGAGAAGTCGTCGTCGGCGAGGGCCTCCATCAGAACTGGTGCGAGGGCGTAGATGACCTGCATGGTGTTGGCCATGCCACGGGAGAACAGCGCGTCGATCGCCCCGGCTGCGTGGGACATCATCGCCCAGCGGTCACCGACCGTCCGTGAGCTGGAGTACTGGGTGCGACCGGTGGAGATCAAGTCCCAGGCGGGCCGGGCACCGGCGAACTGGCGCGCGATACTGGGGAACCGCTCGAGATAAGCGTTCCATTCCTGCTCGGCGGGTACCGAGGGATCCCTGGGGAAGCGTCGCGAGTCAAGGTTGAGCCCGACGCTGCACAGTGGGTTGGTGGCCCGCTGGTGATTGTCGAACGGGATCACCCACAGCCACCCGCCGTCGAACAGATGGTGCAGGGTTCCCTGGTGCCACAGCGACGGCTGCCCGCTCGGGAGGGTCACCTCGTCGAAGGGGGTGACCCCCACCATGTGGGTGAACAGGGTGCGGGAGTTCGTCCGGAACCGGCAGGGGTCTTCTCGCAGGGCGAACTGGTTCGCCAACACGGAGTTGCGTCCTGAGGCGTCGACGACGTAGCGAACGCTGATCCGTTCGCCGGCCCTTGTCGTCAGCGTCGCGGCGTCGTCGGTGAAGTCGACTTTTTCCACCATCGTGCGTTGCCGCGGTTCAGCTCCGTAACGGACGGCCATATAGAAGAGGTAAGCATCGATGTCCTGGCGGTGCATGTGCATTTCCGGGCCGTTCGGAAACTCCGAGACGCTGCACTGAGTGACCTCTTCGGGGTTCTGGAGCGCACCCTCGCGGTGGTAGACGAATCCGAAGTTGCGCTTCACCCCGCAGGCCGAGGTGACGTGGGATCGGACGCCCTCGAAGCTGCTCACATGGCCGAGTTCGGGGACGTCGAACCGCTGGGCGAGCAACTTCAGCAGATAGGTCGTCTCACCGATGGTCGACTCCCCGAGCGCGAAACGCGGATGCGTGCCACTGTCAATCAGAACCACGCTGTGACCGTGTCGGGCGAGGATATTGGCCAGCGTCGAGCCGGCGATGCCGCTACCGAGGATGGCAACCGAATAGTCGTACCCGCTCATTGCGTGACTCCCTGGACGCCGCTATCCGAGGTGGCCGACTGCATCCGCCGTACTCTTTGAAGGATCACAATCAGCGCAACCAGTACACAACGAAATACTGAACCATCTCTACGGCCTCCGGTCTCCGTAAGAGGTGCATCGATGCCGATGGGTAATCAAGTTTCCCGAATCGGAAGTTTGAGCTATATGCCGGAATTTATAATATTTGTACTATAATGTTCTGATGTCTAGGCCCGTCGGCGGGCCCGCCACATGCGAAGATGCGACGCGGGTCCCCGCCGCCGCCGAGCGAACCGTGAATCGCTTATTTCTCCGTTGTTTTAGCGTTAGATCGAGGTTTGGATCGGCCGTCCACTGATCGTGAGGGATCGTGCTCGCGGCCGACGAGGGCCACGGCGCGGTGGTCGCACGTCAGGCGAAGCTGTTCGACCTCGCAGCGGGACCGCGCTACGCGACGGCGTGGGGCGGGTGGTGCCGGGCCCAGCCGGTGACGAGCGTGCTCGCCAGCAGCAGCCCGCTGATTATCGGACCGGCGCTGAACTCCGTCGCGGTGGGTTCCAGCCCCGGCCAGGCGATCGCGAACAGGCTCAGCGAACAGGCCGCCCCGAATCCGGTCGCGGCCAGCCAGTGGCGGTGAACCACGGGCAGCCCGGCGAGTCCCGCCGCGCCGACGCCGTGCCCGAGCAGGGTCGCTGCCAGCAGCAGGCCGCCGATGCTCCAGACCGCCTCACCCGGTAACGAGTCGAGTAGCGTGGACTCCCCGTTCCACCGGTACCGTTCATCCGGGGTCCCCGTGGGTGCGCCGGGCCAGACGAGCAGGTGGACGAGCCCGTAGCAGAGCAGGGTCAGCGCGGCGGTGACCGAGCCCAGCCGTCTCACCGCGACGGCGACCGCCGGGGAGTCGTAGGGGCGGCCGAGGCTCACGGCGTCCGTCGGCCGGGCACGGTGGCGCGCGGGATGCCCATGGATTCGATCGTCATGACGTCGGCATCCTCGGCGATGTGCGGCTCGGTCGGGGCATCGGTGATCGTGGTCGCGCCGGCTTCGGTCGCGGCAGTCAGCACGGCGGCGGCGAGGACGGGATCGAGTTCCACCGGAACGGTCCGCAGATCGAGCAGGCAGCATCCCTGCTCGACCCGGCCCAACACGGAGGGCTCGCCCTGGCGCAGGGGGGCGGCGATGACTGCCTCCAGGGCCACCGCGGCGCTCGGCAGCTCCGGACCGAAGCCGCCGAACCCTCTGATCGTCAGACCGCCCGCGGGGCCCGTCGGGGCCATGCCGTCTTCGTCTTGTGCGCCCTCGCGCTGGTGGCTGTCCGATCGACGGAATGCGGCGTCGTTCGGCTGCGGCGACGATCCACCCCCGCCGTCGACGACCGCACGACTCGCTACAGCCGAGGCTGCGATGCCCGAACGCCGTAGCCACGCGGCGAGCGTCTCGGCCCGCGTCATCAGCCGTTCCGGTCGGGCGTGCAACGCCTGCCGGACAGGGGAGTCGGGGTGGCTGAGGGTGGCTTCCAGCGCGGCGAGCGTGAGCTTTCCGGCCCGCATTGCCCGGGCCATCGGATGCCGACGCATCCGGTCGATCAGGTCGGCACGTCCCAGCAGCAGGCCGCCCTGAGGACCGCCGAGCAGTTTATCCGCGCTGGTCGTGACCACGTCGACGCCGAAGCCGAGCCAGGTCGTGACATCGGGTTCATCGGCGAGGAGCGGCTCGGGGTGCAGCAGCCCGGAGCCGCAGTCACCGACGAGGGGGATCTCGAAGTCGGCGCAGAGCGCGGCAAGATCGTTGATCGCAGGGGTGTCAGTCAGCCCCACCACCTGATAGCTGGACGGATGCACGCGCAGCACGAGCCCGGTCTCCGGCCCGATCGCGTCGGCGTAGTCCCCGAGCGTCGTGCGGTTGGTGGTGCCGACCTCCCGCAGCCGAGCCCCGGTGCAGACCAGCAGTTCGGGCAGCCGGAACCCGTCCGCCGTCTCCACCAGCTCCCCGCGGCTCACCACGATCTCCCGCCGCCCGGCCAGCGCCGTCACCGCGAGGATCAGCCCTGCCGCGTTGTTGTTGACGATGTGCACGCCTGCCGCTGCGGGCACCGCGGCTGCCAACGCGGCCAGGGCGGTACGTCCTCGTCGTCCTCGCCGTCCGGTCCCGAGGTCAAGCTCGAGGTCGGTCGTGCCGGCTGCCAGGTCGAGGGCCGCGCGGGCGGCCGCGGACAGGGGAGCTCGGCCGAGCCCTCCGTGGAGCAGGACGCCGGTAGCGTTGATCACTGGGCGCAGCCCGGTGGTGACGCGAGCGAGCGTCATCGGTGCCGCTACCGGTGTCGTCGGGCTGTCCTGGGCCGGGGAAGCGAACAGACTTGTACGATCGATCACTCTTGGTGAAGCTAGTGCTCCTCCTCGCGGGATTCCGGACATGGCCGGGACGGCGGCGTGGCCTGTCGGGTGTCTGCCTCTGCGCGGTGCCTGCCTCGGCTGGGTGCCTGTCGGGTCGGTCCGCTGCCCTCACGGCTCTGGCCGTCCTTTCGATGATTAAAACGGCGCATGGCCGGGCCTCGGGCCTTCGGTCACCCGGACGGCCCCCCGCCCAGGTTGATCGTCGGCCAGGGTGGATCGTCGACGCTGAAGATGAGGGCGACGTCGGTGTCGGAGACGAAATCGACGAGTCGTGCCCCCGCTGGTAGCAGAGCCAGCGCGTGACGGAGCTCCGCGGCGCTCGATCCTTCCCCAGCGGAGATGATGTGCCGCGAGCGGACCCCGGAGGCGAGGTCGGCAGGCGGCGGTGCAGCACCGGGGGGCTGGGACGCGGAGCGCCCCACGGTGGCGAGCGCGGCGCTGGACAACAGGGCGGCGAGCCGATGCGCCTCGTCCGGCACGAGATGCGCGACGCAGAGAACGTTGAGCAGGGCCGACTGGGTGCGGAGAACGACGACTGGGGTTCTCCGCGGGACGCTGGGCTGCGTTCCCACGGTGATGACCGTGCCGTCGATCCGGCCGATGAAGGTGATGACGTCCGGGTGAGCGTCATCCGGGGTCCGGGGTGGGGTCCGGGGCGGGTCGATGTCCATGCGTAGACGCTCTCATCGGGCAGCTCGTCATCCCATCCCGCGCGGCGGGGAGCATGCGGGACGGACGGGCGGATGACGACGGGCGGATGACGACGGGCGGGGCGCGGACAGGCGTGCTGACGAGCGTGCGGTGAGAAGTCGCCCCCGGCGGGGGTCGGCCGCGTGTGGAAGTACCTAGGTCGGGGTACGGGGCCATGGTCGCGCTTGCCCAAAGGCGCGGCGCGACGCGGGAGGCAGCCCGGCCGGCTTCTCGTGGCGCTCACGCCGTCCGGTCGCAAGCGGAGCCATGGAGCCAAGCGTGCGGGTTGAGGTGACCGACCGTGATGCCATCGTCGTGTATCCGGCCGGCGACATCGACTATTCGTCCCTGGATCCCCTGCGCGAGGCACTGCTCGACGCACGGGTCGCCGGAGTCAAAGAGATCATCGTGGATCTGGAGCAGGTGAGCTTCCTCGACTCGCAGGGGTTGGCGGTCATCCTGTTCGCCCACCAGCGTCAGCGGTCGGCCGGTGGCCGCCTCGTGCTGCGTAACCTCAACGAGGATGCCTATCGCCTGCTGCATGTCACGAACCTGAGTGCCGTGATAGACGTCGATCACGGCGACTCCGCCCCCGCGCGCGGCTTGGCGACCCGTCAGGGCGCCTGAGCCACGGGGGCCTTCCGGCCTCTGAGCCACGGGGTCTTCCGGACCAGGCCGGATCAACCCGTGGACGGCCTCTCCCAGTGGTAGGAGACGTCGCGGACGTAGGTGATGAAGCCGAGTCCGGTGTACATCCGCACGGCGCGGACGTTGTCCTCGTCCACGTACAGCAGGACCGAGTCGAGCCCCTCGGCCTGCAGATGCCGCAGGCCGATCAGGGTGAGTGCCCGGCCGAGTCCCGCGCCGCCCGCGCCCGGGAGCACGCCCACCACGTAGACCTCGCCGATGGGCCCCGGCTGCGCGTTCCGTGGCGGCGTCTGGTCGGTCTCGTGCACCTTCGTCCAGTGGAAGCCGACGGGTGCGCCGTCGCGCTCGGCGAGGAAGAAGCCACGCGGGTCGAACCACGGCTCGGCCCGGCGCCGGGCCAGATCGTCCAGGGCCCACCGGCCCTGCTCCGGATGATCAGCGAAGGCGGCCGCGTTGACGGCCAGCCAGGCCTGGTCGTCCTGGTCGGGGACGAAGGTGCGGACCGTCACACCGGCCGGCAGCCGGGGGTCCGGCAGGGGCGTCCCGGTCGCCAGCGGTCGCCGAAGCTGGAGCAGCACCCTCGTGCGAGTGAACGTGAGCCGGGTAGCCAATGCCGCGGCGGCCGGCAGGTCGCCGTGGGCCCAGATGTCGAGGCGGGACGACGGCGCCGCGAGGGCCTCGGTCAGTCCGCTGACCAGGGCCGTGCCGACGCCGCGCCCGCGGTGGTCGGGATGGACGACCACCTCGGCCTGCCGCGCCTGGTCCACGCCGCCCAGATGGGCGTAGCCGATGATCCGCCGGGCGGGGGTGCGGCCCGGCATGGTCGACGTGTCCGCGGCGTCCTGGTCACCAGGGGCGTCCGGGATATTCGGGGCGCTCGTGTCCGCGGCGGCCGACACGGCCAGCAGGTGCCGGCCCGCGCCGATCCGCAATCCGGGCCGGAGGGCCAGCCGGACGTCCTCGGACACCGGCCCGGAGCCGTCCGCCCGCTCCGCGGCGGCGAGGAGGCTCACGATGTCGTCCACGTCCATGGCGCTCAGGGTCTGCTGCCAGCTCAGTGAGGTCACCGGACGACCGTATGACGCTGGGTGGCCTTCGACGGTGCGGTCGAGAACCCGGACGCGAGAACCCGGGCGCGAGGCCGAATCCTGGCTTCCGGAGCCGGGAGCCGGGAGCCGGGAGCCGGGAGCTGGGCCTCGCGCCGACGGTGCCGTCCTACTGACGGTGCCCGGGGTGCCGGGGTACCGGGATACCGGGTGCCACGCGGCGGACGGGTGTCCGCGGTGACGTCAGACCCGCTCGGGGGTCCGGGACTCGTCACGGCCGACCCGGCCGGCCTCCCCGGGGGTGTTCTCCGGCAGCGGCGCGATGGGCGGCGCGACGAACTTGTACCCGACGTGCCGAACAGTGCCGATCATCGCTTCGTGCTCGGGGCCGAGCTTCGCTCGCAGCCGCCGGACGTGGACGTCCACCGTGCGGGTGCCGCCGTAGTAGTCGTAACCCCAGACCTCCTGCAACAGCTGGGCGCGGGTGAAGACCCGGCCCGGGTGCTGCGCGAGGTACTTCAGCAGCTCGAACTCCTTGAAGGTGAGCTCGAGCGGCCGGCCCCGCAACTTGGCCGAGTATGTGGTCTCGTCGACCGACAGGTCGCCGGACCGGATGATACCGGCTTCGGCCGTGCCGCCGGCTGCGGCGACGCGGCCGATGGACAGCCGCAACCGGGCCTCGACCTCGGCGGGACCCGCGGAATCGAGGACGACGTCGTCGACTCCCCAGTCCGCGGACACCGCCGCCAGCCCACCCTCGGTCACCAGCGCCAGCAGCGGCGTGGTGAGCCCGGTGGTGCGTAACAGCCGGCACAGACCGCGGGCGATCACAAGCTCCCGGCGGCCATCCACCACGATCACATCCACCGGCGGGGCGTCCAGCAGCGCGCTCGCCTCGAGCGGGGCGACCCGTACGGTGTGGGTGAGAAGCCCAAGCGACGGAAACGACTCGGCGGACGGGCCAGGGGCGTTGGTGAGCAAAAGGACGACGCTCAAGACGACTCCTCCAGGTGGTGTGTGGTGAGGCAGCGTCGACCCGGTGAGTAACTCGATGCCCGGCGCTGGGCGTCTCACGACCGTCATGGGCATGAAACGAAGGCCGGTATGTGGGGAGGATAGCGGAGTGTCCTACTCGGCTCCTACCGTCTACGGGCCACTACCTACGGCGGATCGTGTACCTACGGCGGATCGTGAGATCCTGACCACGAGCCATGATCACTGGAGTGGTCGGGTGTCCGGTGCGTCACGCAATCTGGCTGTAGTGGTCACCCATGGCTTCTCCTGTTCGACGTCACGCCTGGCGCTGCAAGCAGTGATGGTCGGATTACGTTCACATCCCGATGTCCAGGTCATGGACCTGCAAGCGTACGGCCGATCCACCAGACTGTGCACTTTCGGTGACCTCGAGGTGCTGGATATCGGCTCGGCCATCGGCGCGGCCCGTCGACTCGGCTACCAGTGGGTCTGCCCCACGGGATGGTCGATGGGATGGTTGGTGGACGGTGCCGCCGTGCTGCGGCACACCGCGCTGATCCAGGTGGGGGAGTCCGTCCACAGTCATCGCCGTCGGTATCCCCCGGAGGCGGTAGCCAGTGCGAGCGCGACCAGCCGGTGGTTCGTGCGGGACACCGCTCGGATGCGCCGAATCCATCGGCTGGCAGATCGGCTGGCAGAGCAGCCCATCGGCCGGATGGTGGCACGGCGCATGTTACGGGTGTGTATCGACCCCCACGCGTTCGTACCAATTCCCGTTTCTCCGGTGAAGATGACGGACGAAGGGCCGGAAGGATGGTGACGGACAAGACCGTAGGGGCGGGCCGGCCCGCGTCGATCGCGCGGGTGACCGTCCGCTACTGGGCCGCCGCCAGGGACGCCGCGGGGGTGCCCCAGGAGGAGATCGGCGCGGATACGCTGGCCGCTCTGCTCGATGTCGTCGCGGCCCGCCACGGCGGGGCCCTGCCGGCGCTGCTGCGACGGTGCTCCTACCTCGTCGACGACCAGCCCGTGGGCCGGCGGGATCCGGCGGGGGTCATCCTACGTGACGGTTGCGTCGTCGAGGCCCTCCCTCCCTTCGCCGGGGGATGACGCTGTTCGTCGCCGGCCCCAGGCCGCGCCTGGCTGGGACGGCGCGACGTGAGCCGCCCGAGCCGGACATGACAGCATGGGCCGGTGAGCGCAGGCGATCCTGGCAGGCCCCACGGCGTCCTCGTCCCGGACGAGGCTGCGTCCATCCCCGCAGCCCGCTGGGCGCCGGGCGCTTTGCCGTTGGCGGCCCTGGTGGCTACCGGCCTGGTGATGGCGGCCGCAGCCCTCGGCACGGGAGCCCTCGCGGCGGTCCTCATCGTCGAACAGATCGCGTTTGCCTGGGCCTGGGTCCGGATACTCCGGGCGTCGACCGGCACCACCCTGCTCGTGGCGGCCTGGGGTGTCCTCGGTGACGTGGTTCTGTTGGCCTCGGACCGGCACAGCTACGGATCGTTGGCCGGAGTCGTCGGGATCGCCGTGGCGGTCGTGATCCTCTACCAGCTCGCCCGACGCCGGTCAGCTCCCGTCTCCGGGGCAGGCCCGGTGTCTGCTAATGGTTCGAGTCCGCCGCCCGGTCCCGCCGGGCGGGTCGGTGCGGATCTTGCTGCGGCGCTGAGTGGGATCATCTTCTGTGCGCTTTTTGCCGGTTACCTTGCGCTGCGCGCCGGGTCCGGCGCGCACTATCCGGCCGATCTGCTGGTCATCGCCGGCCTCCTCGGCGCGGGTGGCACGGTCGTGGTGGGCCGGCTAGTGGGATGGGCGGGCGTTCCGCTGGTGCCGGCCGGGGCGGTCGGCGTTCTGGCCGGCGCGGCGCTGGGGGCCGGCTTCGGTGCCCTCAACCCCGATCGTCTGACGGTGGGGGCCGCCGTCGCGATCGCCGCGGCGGGAGCGGCCGTGGCCGCCGTCATCGATCTGGTGCTGGCGCGGGCCCGTGACGCAGAGCCGCGGGTCGGCCGGGTCGCCACCTCGGCGCTGGTCGCGGACGTCCTGCTCACCGCCATCCTGCCGCTGGCCTCCGCGGCGCCACTGGTGTATTTTGTCGGGCGGCATCTGCCTGCGTGAGTCGATCGTCGGGCCGTGGCGGGGCTTGGACGGGAAGAGCCGGCCCGTCGGATGCTGTAGAAGCCGTGACCGGAATGTGGGTGTTGTCGGTGGCGACCGTGGCTGCGCTTGGACTGGGGGTGCTCATGCGGGCCCGGGACGGACGGTTCCGGCCGGTGGACGGCGGACTGCGGACTGCGGGCCGAGTTCGCATCGTTGGGCGAGACGATGGGGGAGCGGGCGACGCTGCTGCAGTTCTCCACGGCGTTCTGCGCCCCCTGCCGGTCCACCCGTCGGGTGCTGGCAGGGGTTGCCGAGGTCGTGCCCGGGATACGCCATGTCGAGGTTGATGCGGAGGCGCATCTCGACCTCGTCCGTCGGCTGGGGATCAGGCGGACTCCGACGATACTGATCATTGACGGTCATGGCAGGGAGGTGCGGCGCGCAAGCGGTGCCCCGCCGACGCGTGCGGCGGTGTTCGCCACCCTCGAAGAGATCGTTTTCGATGGGATCAATCGGGCAGATGGTGATCCTTCGGATGCATCGTCGGCGGGTTAACACAGACGTGACGTTCACTGCTACCGTGACACGAACCATGTCCCAGATACAGCTTGTGAAGCGCCGCGCGGTCGACTTGTGCCGTGTACACAGCTGTCTGTGTCGTCTTTCCTGATCGTGGGTTGTGTCCCTCAGCCGTGATCGGCTGGCCCCGGTGCATCGCCACATCCGAGCGGGTAGTCCAAGCCGGAAGTCAGGAGAAGGCCTCGTGGTAGATCCTCGCGGTATGCGGTTCGCCGCTGCCGTCACCACGATCATGCTCGTCGTGGTACTGCTCGCCGGCAGCCGCTGGTTGCTGCTCGCGCAGACCGTGGTGTTCGGGGTGGGGGCGGTGGCCGGGGTCCGGTACGCGCCCTACGGGCTGGTGTTCCGTTCCCTGATCCGGCCGAGATTGGGGCCGCCCGCCGCCACCGAGGACGCCGCGTCACCCCGGTTCGCCCAGCTGGTCGGCGCGATCTTCGGCGTCGTGGGTCTCGTGGGATTCTTCGCGGGGATGCCGGCACTCGGTTACGTCGCGGTGGCCCTGGCCTTCGTGGCGGATCTCCTCAATGCGGCGTTCGAGTTCTGTCTCGGGTGCCACCTGTATCTTTTTCTCCATTCGATAACCGTGAAAGGAGCACGCACATGAGCCGTGAGAAGGCGCTGGTCGACGCCTCGTGGGTCGAAGCGAACCGTAACGACCCGAAGGTCGTCCTGGTCGAGGTCGACGAGGACGTCTCCGCGTACGACAAGGGGCACATCCCGGGCGCGGTGCGTCTCGACTGGAAGTCCGAACTTCAGGACCCGGTCATTCGTGACTTCATCAGCAGGGAGCAGTTCGAGAAGCTTCTCTCCGAGAAGGGGATCTCGAACGACGACATCGTCGTGCTCTACGGCGGGAACAACAACTGGTTCGCCGCATATGCATACTGGTACTTCAGCCTCTACGGCCACGCCGACGTCCGCCTGCTCGACGGTGGTCGCAAGAAGTGGGAGCTCGACAGCCGTGAGCTGACCACCGAGGTCACCCCGCGCCAGCCCACCAGCTACACCGCCCCGGAGCCGCGCACCGACATCCGGGCCTTCCGCGAGGAGGTCATCTCCGCGATCGGCGAGAAGGCCCTGGTGGACGTCCGGTCGCCCGACGAGTTCTCCGGCAAGCTGCTTGCTCCCGCGCACCTGCCGCAGGAACAGTCCCAGCGGGCCGGACACATCCCCACGGCGAAGAACATCCCGTGGGCGAAGACCGCGAACGAGGACGGCACGTTCAAGAGCAATGACGAGCTGACCGGCCTCTACACCGAGGCCGGGGTCGACCTGTCCAGGGACATCATCGCCTACTGCCGCATCGGCGAGCGTTCGGCGCACACCTGGTTCGCGCTGCACGAGTTGCTCGACCTGCCGAACGTGAAAAACTACGACGGTTCGTGGACCGAGTACGGCTCGCTCGTCGGCGTGCCGATCGAGAAGGGCGCGTGAGCCATGTGCGGCGCCATCAGCGGTGGACCATCTGTGGAGGGAATTGACGTGGCCAAGGAGACTGTGATTCAGGGGGTCGTGGTGCAGAGCGGGGAGCCGGTTTCGACCGGTTATGCCCGCCTGCTGGACGAAGGCGGCGATTTCACCGCCGAGGTTCCGCTGTCCGCGACGGGCCAGTTTCGTTTCTTCGCGCGGCCGGGGCAGTGGACCGTCCGGGCTCTTGTCCCCGGCGCGACCGGCGAGCGCAAGGTCGTCGCCCGTCAGGGTGAGCCGGTCGACACCCAGGTCGAGGTCGCGGCCTGACGTCGCGTTCTTTCGCCGGACGGGGACAACGGGTTTCTTCCGCTGTCCCCGTTCTCACGCTGCCCCCCGTTCTCATGCCCGGACCCGGCCACCGCGGTTGTTTCCCGCCGGTGGCACGACGGCCGAAGCGGTGCTCGCCGGTGGCGGAACCGTGGTCGGTACGGCGAAGGCCATCGGGCCGATCGAGAAACAGTGCAGACCGTTGTCGCGGGCGAACGCCACTGCGGAGCCCCGATCGGGGAACGGCGCGATGATCCGGTCGACCGCACGCTGGCCGGCGGCGGCGAAAAGGACGACCGCGAAGAGTACGTCGGCTTCTGCCATCATGCGATCATGAAAGCGCATCCCGGGAGGGTCTGAACACGTTTTCACGTGTTCCGTTCGTGGTCTGTCGTTGCGCGTGCGATGTCTTTTGCAAAGGCTCCGCCATACCGTGAATGAAGTGTGACTCTTGGTAGGCGGGCATCTCTTGGTGGAGGGCACTTGGAGACGCCTGCTCGGAGACGGCTCAGTCGGACACGCGGTGCAGGCGCGCGGACAGGTGCGACTGCATCGGCTTGCCCTCGGCCTCCATGTCGATTGCGTAGGCGAGATCGCCGCCCTCGACCAGGCCGTAGAGCCGCACCGACCGGGTGACGTCACGGGCGGTGGCGGTGCGGATCAGGACGTTGTGATCGAGATCGATACGGGTGCCGCTCACCGTGCCGACGTAGATCTCGGCGATACCGAACGGGTGGGCCAGCATCACCTCGACGACCGGCTTCCCGCCCTCCCCGGACTGGACCCGCCAGAACCCGGTCTCGGTCGCCAACGGGCTGCCGGGCTCGCGGCCGTCCCGGGGCTCGTCCGCCCACCAGGTGTGCGACACGTATCCCAGCGCCGGGCGGCCGTCCGTGGCGAAGGTGATCTCCTGGCCGTAGTGGAATCCGTCCAGGCCCTCGTAACCGCCGACCCCCTCGCCCCGCCAGGTCCCGACGAGGAAGGCCAGCGGTAGCAGGCTGGCGTGCAGATCAACGGTGTTCGTCGCCGCGCCGGACCGCGCCGATCCGGCCGCGGACCGCTTCCCGGCGCTCAGCGCTGACCCTCGTACAGCTTGTAGACCACGTAACCGGAGAACCAGGCGATCAGGACGGACATCGCCACCAGAAGCCCGGTGAAGAAGTAGTGCAGCACGCCTCTAGCCTAGACGACGAGATCACGGGACTCCTCGTGGCCGTACCGGTCCTGGTCACCTCAGGCGCCACGCGGCATAGCTGCGCGCCAGGGCGGCTTTTGGCAGACTGGCACGATGGCCCGCCCGCTCGTCGTCAAGGTCACCGCCGGGACGGATGCGCCGGAACGGTGTTCCCAGGCGTTCACGGTCGCGGCGGTCGCCGCCGCCGCCGGTACGGACGTCTCGCTCTGGCTTACCGGGGAGTCCGCCTGGTTCGCGCTGCCCGGCCGGGCGGAGGAGTTCAGCCTGCCGGAGGCGGCGCCGTTGCCCGATCTGCTCTCCGCCATCCTCGCCGAGGGGCGCGTCACCCTGTGCACCCAGTGCGCGGCCCGGCGCTCCATCGGCCCGGACGACGTCCTGCCCGGCGTCCGCATCGCCGGCGCCGCCGCGTTCGTCGACGAGGTTCTCGCGGACGGCGTGCAGGCCCTCGTCTACTGAGGAGCGCCCGGCCCAGACGTAACAGTCTGGACACAACAGTCTGGATGCAACGGCCTGGGTACAATGGGGGCGCGTGAATCGCCGGGAAGCACCGCGTCCTTCTCGGGACCGGGTCTCATCCCGGCTTCGTGGCCGAGCCGGCGTCGGCGGCCAGCTTGGCCCGCCACGCCTTCTCCCGCTCGATGGCGGAGGCGAATCCCAGCGCTATCGCCGGGTCGAAGTTCTCGTCGGCGTAGGAGCCGACGCAGCCAAGGAGGCGGTCGATCTCCTCCGCGGTGACCGCCAGCAGCGGGACCTGCCCGGTGAGGAAGATGTCACCGACCCGGTCGATGGAGAAGTGCACCCCGTAGGTCTTCGCGTTGCGGCCGAGCAGGAATCCGTAGGTGCCCGTCGCGTTCTCCGCCGGGGCGCGCATAAAAAACGCCTCGACGAGCAGGGTGTGGTCCTGCACGACGAGCCACGTCATCGTGCGCAGCTTGTGCTCGCCCTCCAGCGCGACGAGGAACGAGCCGGTGTCGACATGGTCGTAGGCGAGACCGAGATCCTTGAGCGTGTCCTCGATCACCACGTCGAGCCGGTTGCGTTCCGCCGCGTCGATGGGTGCCGTCATGGCTGGGGCCTCCCCGGTAGCTGGTAGACGATGCCGGTTCCGGCGGAGATCCTTTCTCAGACGGCGACGGCGGTGGGGCTCAGCGCGTGCCGGTAGCTGCGCAGCACGCCATGGGCCGTGGCCGACCAGCCGAACCCACCGGCCCAGGCCACCGCTCCGGCGGAGAGCCGGGCCCGCCATCGTGGCTGGCGCAGCAGCCGATCCAGCGCGTCAGCATAGACGGCGGGGGTCCGACCGGCGACGAGCAGCCCGGAGACACCGTCGGCGACCGCGGTGCGCAGGCCCCCGACCGCCGCGGCGACCACCGGCGTGCCGCAGGCCTGGGCCTCGAGCGCGACGAGGCCGAAGCTCTCGCTGTGACTGGGGACGACGACGGCGGTGGCCGCGCGGTACCAGTGGACGAGCTCCTGCTGCGGGGCCGGCGGTTGGAAGCGGACGCGATCGGAGATCCCGAGAGACGCCGCGAGCTTGACCAGGGCGTCGGGTTGTTCCAGACCGGATCCGCTGGGGCCGCCGACCACGGCGACGGTGAGCCGCGAGCGGCGGGCGGGATCGCGCCGCAGCAGTTCCGCGGCGGCGCACAGCAGCAGATCGGGTGCCTTGAGCGGTTGGATCCGGCCGACGAACAACAGCAGGTCGTCGGCGGGATCCACGCCGACGCGGGCCCGGGACTGTGCCATGTCACCTGGCCGGAAGACCTCCAGGTCGACGCCGGGCGCGACGACGTCGATCCGGTCCGACGCCGCGTCGTACAGATCGGTCAGGTGCCGGTACTCGTCCGCCGTGGAGGCGAGCAGCCGGGTGGCCCCCCCGATGACCTCCTGTTCGCCGAGCAGCCGGCTAGGCGGCTCCGGGCGGTCTCCGGCTGCCAGCGCGCCGTTCTTGATCTTTGCCAGCGTATGGGAGGTGTGCACGAGCGGGACACCCCATCGCCGTGCCACCGTGAGACCGACCTGACCCGACAGCCAGTAGTGCGAGTGGATCACATCGAACCACCCTGGTTCGTGCCCGGCCTCGGCGCGCAGCAGAGCTGCGGTGAACGCACACAGCCAGGCGGGAAGATCCTCCCGGTGGATCTCCTCGTACGGGCCGGCGTCGACGTGGCGGACCGTCACACCCGGCAACAGCTCGGCCGAGGTCGGCAGCTTGCTGCTCACCGCGCGGGTGAACACCTCGACCTCCATCCCCAACGCCGCGAGCTGCCGCGACAGCTCGACGACGTAGACGTTGAGCCCCCCGGCATCGCCCGTTCCCGGCTGCTCCATCGGTGAGGTGTGCATGGACAGCATCGCGACCCGGCTGGGCCGCCCGCGCCGTTCGGGCTCACCGCGGACCTGGGCGGCGCCGCTTCTGATCAGACGCATCGAGCACCTCCACATCTCCACGTCCCCGGCGCCTGCCCGACACGACCCACCCTGCTGTGGACGAACACGTCTCCAACCGTTCTACCCGGCCGGTTGTCAGGTCAACTGTTGGTCTCCCCCCTTCGGGGTCCCGGCCGGCCCCTGGTCCGCCGGCCTGCCGGCCTGCCAGGGTGGATCCGTGACGAACTCCTCCCGTCGGGCGCGGCGGCTCGCGGCCGGACGGGCGCGTGCCCTCGGGATGCCCACCCGGGGTACCACCGCGCCGAACCGGTTGCGACGGATCGATCGCTGGACGCTCGACGCGGCCGCCGCGCTGCTGCGTGGGGCGGCGGATCCCCTGGTCGTCGATCTCGGCTTCGGTGCGTCCCCGGTGACCACGGTGGAGCTCTACGAGCGGCTGCGAACGGTGCGTCCGGACGTGCGCGTCGTCGGCCTGGAGCTCGACCAGGACCGGGTCGCTCGGGCCGTCCCGGCCGCGAGACCTCCCGGGCTGCAGTTCACCCGCGGCGGGTTCGAGCTTCCGCCGCCGGGGGAGCGCCCGGTGCTGGTGCGTGCCCTGAACGTGCTATGGCAGTATCCCGAGGCTGCGGTCCCCGGCGCGTGGGCGACGATGCTGGCGCGGCTCGCCCCCGGCGGGATGCTTGTCGAGGGAACCTGCGACGAGACGGGTCGGCGCGCCTGCTGGTTCGGTCTTCCGGCCCCGGGAGCGGTGCCGGCCTGGCTGCCGTCCGGCGCGCGGAGCCCGGCCGGGCCCACGCTGACCCTCTCCGCGCATCTGGCGAGCCTCGCCCGTCCGTCCGAGCTCGCCGAGCGGCTCCCCAAGGCGCTCATCGAGCACAACGTGCCCGGCCATGACGTCCACCGGCTGTTCACGGCCTTCGACCGCGCCTGGGAGCGGGCCGCGCCGCGGGCCGTCTTTTCCCCACGCCAGCGGTGGATCGCCGCAGTGGCGGATCTGCAGGCTCAGGGCTGGCCGGTCCGCGGCGACCGGCGGCGCTGGTGGCTGGGCGAGCTGACCGTCGACTGGCCCTCGGCGGGCGGTTCGGACGTTCTGCCGGCGCGGTGCGGGACGTCCCGGCGGAGATCTGGCGGGACGCCCCGGATCGTGGGTCCGTCGGTCCCGCGTTCAGTCGGCGGGACGGCGGGTCACGGCGATCTTGTCGAGCACCGTGAGGTCGTCCGCGCGGGGCTGCCACTGACCGGCCACGGCATTCGCGTGCACCTGGACCGGGCTGGTCGCGCCGGCGATGACCGAGGCGACCCCGGGCTGGGCGGCCAGCCCGCCGATCGCGACGTCCAGCAGCGACCGGTCCCGCTCCCGCGCAAAGGTTTCCAAGGCGTCCAGCCGGTCGAAGACCTCGTCGGTCAGCTCGTCCTGCCGGCCGGGTGCCGGGTGCCGGCACCTCGTCGCGCTGGTACTTGCCGGTGAGCAGGCCGTTCGCCAGCGGGTAGTACGGGATGACGCCGATGCCGTACTTCTGGGCGGCCGGCACGAGCTCTGCCTCCACGCCCCGTTCCAGCAGGTTGTAGTGGTTCTGTGCGGAGATGAAGCGGGTCGTCCCGGACGCCCGGGCGGTCCACTCCGCGTCGGCGACCTGCCAGGCATCGAGGTTGCAGGCACCGATGTAACGGGCCTTGCCCTCCTTGACGATCTCATCGAGGGCCTCGAGCGTCTCCTCGATCGGCGTGAAGGCGTCCAGGGTGTGCAGCTGGTAGAGGTCGATGTAGTCGGTCTGCAGCCGGCTCAGCGAACCCTCGACCGCCTTGCGGATGTACCGCCGGGACGCCCGCGCGCTGAAGTCCTGGCCGTACATGCCGCCCATGTCGTTGCCAAATTTCGTGGCGAGGACGACATCGTCGCGGCGGCCTCGCAGCACGTGCCCGAGAAGCGTCTCCGAGCCGCCCTTGTTCCCGTAGGTGTCGGCGGTGTCGAAGAACGTGATCCCGGCGTCGAGCGCCGCGTCGACGACCGCGCGGGTGCCGGTGAGGTCGACGCGCGAGCCGAAATTGTTGCAGCCGAGGCCGACGACAGACACCAGTAGTCCGGAGGATCCCAGCGGGCGATAGCGCATGAGTTAATACAACACATCGGACCACGGGCCCCGGACACCAGGCCCCGGACCCGTGGTCGACCGGAACACGTCAATGATTGCCCGTTGGTGTTCCGGTGTGTCGATGTTCGCGGGCCGTTACTTCTCTGGGGCGGCCTCGGTCACGGCCCGGCCGACCGCCTCGGCCGCCTTGCGGCTCGAGGTGCGTGCGGCGCGGGTCTGGCTCACTGCCGTCCGGGTGCGCTGCACCGCCTCCTCCGTGGCCGGGCTGCGCCGGATGCTCGCCACCCGCTTCTCCCCCCGAGTGGCGAAGCTGTTGTAGAGGTGGGTGGCGCGTCCCTGCAGGTCGGAGATCTGGGAGGTGACGGTGGCCGGCAGCGCACGCACGGCCGTCCCGACCTGGGTCGGGACCCGCGCCGCCTGGGTGGGCAGCGCGCCGACCCGGTCGGAGATCTTCCGAACCTCGGTGCTGGTGGTCGTCGGCAGGGCGAGCAGCTTCGCCACAGCGAGATCCGCCGCTCCCACCGACGCGTAGAGCGGCTTGCGCACCTCCGCCAGCGGAACCTTGACCTCGGCCCTCGCCTCGGCCGTGTCCTCCTGGGTCTGCGTGCTGACGCGGGTGGTGGGATGGCTCGCGGGGCGATTCGTCGTGCGCGTGGTGGCCATGATGTCTCCCTCGGTTCGAAGATTCGTTGATTTCGTGTAGAGATTTCCTGTTAGCGCTTCGTCGCCGACGGGTGAAAGGTCGGGTAAATGATGCGAGGGTCAGGGTGGTGATATGCCGTACAGGAACGGAGTCCTGCTTGTCGCCGCAGTCCCCGCCGGTCGACCTAGGTCTGATCGACCGGGTTGTCGGTGGTCGGCTGCGGAGCCGGTGCTGCCGGGGCGGGTGTGGACGCGGGGGGAGCGCCGGTGATCGGACTGCTCTCGGCCCTCGTCGCCGTCGGTTCGCCTCCTGTGGCCTTCGATCGCCTGGTGCGGCCCGTGGCGGTTCCCGGTGACGGCCTGCCCGTACCGTCCGACGGGGCCGACCGCGCCGCGGTGGTGGTGCCGCCCCGGGATGTCGTTGACGCCTCTCGGGCGGATTTCCGTTTCGTCGTCGGCTCCGCGAAGGTCGGTCCCGCGGTGGCGGCCGAACCCCGTGCGGACGACGAACCACCGATGGCGGCTGGACTCGCGGTCGGGGCGGCGGGCTCGCCAGGGACGAACCCGCGCGACCCGGCCTCGGCGTCGCCGTCCGGGTGGCCGCGGCCGGCCCGCGCCGCGATGGCGTTCTCCCGGCAGAACGCCTCGTAGATGTCGAGCACGACCTGCTTCTGTCGTTCGGACAGGGATTCGTCCGCGAGCACGGCAGCCATGACGTTCTCTCCGCCCTGCCGTTCCTCCAGAATTCCGGCCTGCACGTAGAGCACTTCGGCGGAGATGCGGAGCGCCTTCGCGATCTGCTGAAGAATCTCCGCGGACGGCCGCCGGAGGCCTCGCTCGATCTGGCTGAGGTAAGGGTTGCTCACCCCGGCCTGCTTGGCGAGTTGACGAAGGGAGATCTGTGCGGTGTGCCGCTGATCGCGGATGAAATCACCGAGATCGCGCACATTCAGGGCCGCCACCGGGTCGAACGCCTCCTTCGCCGGAGGGCGAGGCGGGTTGCCGCGCCCATGGCGGGCGCCCCGCCATCCGTGAACCTCGGCATACGGCTGGACCCTGCGGCCGAGGACGACTGCCCGCCGAGAGCCCGCCGTCCGTGGACGCTGCGATTCAGGGGAGGCCATGGTGCCTCGGCAGGCTCCGGCCGGTACGGAAACGAGTGCGCCGCCACAACACATCACCAACGCAGCCGACGATACATCGGGTTGCTAACTCTGGCAAGCGGTCAGTTAGCGCTCTTTGGACGTGTCCGCCCCGAGGCGCACCACCTGGTACTCCGCGGACCGTCGCCCCTTTGACCACGGCGGATGCCGCAGTTCCCCGTTTTCGGGCCCACCCGAAGCGCCCGTGCCTGCCGGCGCGGCTCAGTCGTTGTGGGACTGTCCCTCGGCCTGGGCCAGCCAGGCCCGCTGAGTGGCGAGGGCGGACTCGGTGTCGGCGATCTCCTTGGTGCGTCCGGCGGCCCGGGCCCGGGCCAGCTTCGCCTCCAACTTTGCGACGGATTCCCGCAGCTTCGTCACGAATGGTGAGGAGGAGAGGGAGCGCTGGGCCCAGCGAGCATCGGAGGCCTCGCGCAGCTTGTCGCCGATGGCCGCCATCTGCCGCTCCAGGGAGCCCGCGATCTCCCGGGGGACCCGTCCGATCTCGTCCCAGCGGTCCTGGATCTCCCGGAGACGACGCAGCGAGCGGTCGGTATCGGCCGGATCCAACGCCGTCGCCTCGGCCAGCAGTTCCTCCTTCTTGACCTGGTTTTCGCGCAACTCGGCGTCGCGCTCGGCATTGGCCTCGTTGCGGCGGGTGAAGAAGGCGTCCTGTGCCGTACGGAAGCGGCTCCACAACGCGTCGTCGATATCCTTCGCCGCGCGACCGGCGGCCTTCCAGTCGGCGAGCAGCGCCCGGTAGCGGGCGGTCGTGCCGGCCCAGTCGGTGGAGTCGGACAGCGCCTCCGCCTCGGCAATGATCGCCTCCTTCCGTTCCCTTGAACGGGCCCGCTGCGTGTCGAGGGCGGCGAAGTGCGCGGTCCGGCGGCGGGTGAACTCGTCCCGGGCCGTGGCGATGCGCCGCCACAGCGCCGAGTCGGTGCGCTTGTCCAACGAGCCGGCGGCGCGGAACTCCTCGGCGAGCGCGCGGAACCGCTCCCCGGCGGTCTTCCACTCCGAGCTGCGGCCGAGCCGTTCGGCCTCGGCGACCAGCTGCTCCTTGGCCGCGGCGATCCGGCCGGCCCGCTCGGCCCGCTCGGCGGCGAGCGCGGAGCGATGTTCCTCAGTGGCGGCGACCACGGCCTCCAGCCGCGTGCGCAGCGCCTCCAGATCACCGACGACCGCGGCCTCGTCGAGGGAGCCGAGCAGCCGGCGGGCGCTGCCGACGATCCCGGCCGGATCAACCCCGCTGACCGTCAGCCGCCGTTCGAGCAGCTCGACCTCGGCGGACAGATCGTCGAAGCGGCGTTCGAAGTGGGCCAGACCCTCGCGGAGACTGCCGGCACGCCATGATCCGACGGCACGTTCGCCGCTGGCCGTGCGAACGAAGACCGTGCCGTCGTCGGCGACACGCCCCCAGGCGGAGGCGTGGTCGGGCTCGCTGCGGTCGCTCATGGTGTTCCCGAAGATCGACTGACATTTCCTGCCATTCTTGCAGGCGTTGGCCGTTGAGGGGACAGCCGCCACGGATCGGTCACCACGATTCGCCGTCGACCGGGTGCGGCGCGTCGGCCGTGGGGGTCGATCCGAGCCGTCGGCGGTGTTGCGTGGGATGTGGACGGACCGGACGACACGTGCAGGCACCGGCTGCTCCCCCGCGGGAGCCACCCCGTACCGGCATCCCGGCACAGGTGGGGCCAGGATGCATAACCGTGACGCGTGAGGTGGGTGGTAGCCGGGCGGGCTGGCGAGTCGGCGTGTTGTTGCTGCCGGCGTTCGTGGGACTCGGTGTTTTCGTCGTCGGGCCCGCGTTGGTGTCGGCGTTCATCGCGGGCACGGACAAGACCCTGACGGGGCCGCGTTTCGACTGGGTCGGCACGGCGAATCTGCGTACCGCTCTCTCTGACGCGGACCTAGCCGGCGCCGTGCGCAACACGCTGCTGTACTGCGCCCTCACGGTGGTACCGGCGGTCGCGATCGGGCTGGCGCTCGCGCTGGCCGCCGAACGGGTGACCCACGGTCGGGCGCTGGTGCGATGTGCGCTGTTTCTGCCGGTCAGTGCGAATATTGTGGCCATGGCGGTCGTGTTCGCCTACATGTTCGACAGTAGCCCCGACGGTCTCGCGAACATCATCGTCGGGCTGTTCGGGGTGGCTCCGGTCGACTGGCTCGGCGACACCTCGACCGCGTTGCCGGTGGTGGCCCTCGTCGGTGGTTGGCGGCTGACGAGCTTCGTCTTCGTCGTCTATCTCGCTGGGTTGACGGCGGTCCCGAGATCGGTATACGAGGCGGCGGACGTGGACGGCATCCACGGATTCGCCCGGCTGCGTCACATCACCCTGCCGCTGCTCGCCCCGACGACGATCTTCCTGGGGGTGTTCGTCACCATTTTGACCCTGCAGACCTTCGAAACGGTCGCGGTGCTCACGAAAGGTGGCCCCCTGGACTCCAGTACGACGATCATTTACTACATTTACGAGGTCGGCTTCACTGGATCGTTCCGCATCGGATATGCCTCGATGATCGTCCTGATGCTGTTTGTCGTGATCGTGGCACTGGGTGCCGCTGGTGGGCTGCTCGGGCGCCGCATCCGACGCACACGGGAGGCCGCCGCGTGAGCGTCGACACCTCCAGCCCGGTGCCCGGGCCCACGCCCCGTGGCCACGCCGTGCAGCGAGCCTCGCGTCGGCGGGCCCCGCAACCGGGATCGGCGCCGGCGCCGATCCCGGCATCGCGTTCCGGCAGTACATGAGCACCATCCCGGGGTCGGTCCTGGAAGCCGCGCGGATGGACGGGCTCGGTACCTGGCGGACGCTGTGGACGATCATCGTGCCGCTCGCCGCGCCCGCGATCGCCTCCGTATCGGTGTTCAGCTTCCTGTTGTCGTACAACGAGTACCTGTGGCCGCTGCTGGTCGCGCGGTCGTCGGACATCGCCACCCCGCCGCTGGCGCTCGCGCGCCTGATGACCGACTTCTCCTCCGTCATTCCGGACTTCACCGAGCTCGCCGCGGCCGCGCTGATCATCAGCCTGCCGTCGCCCGTCGTCTTCGTCGTCGCCCAACGCCGTCTCGCCGCCGGAATCACCGGTACGGGTGCCGGTGCCTGAGAGGAGGAACGTGTGATCCGTATTCGCCGAATGCTGCCGCTGCCCGTCGCCGTTGCGATGATCATCCTGACCGCGTGCGGCGGCGGTGGTGACGCGGGCCCGGCAGACCCCGCGGAGAGCCTGCGCCCCACGGCCCGCCCGGCCGGTGCCGGCGTCGACAACGTGGCGGGCGCCAAGGCGTCGCCCGCCTGCGTGGCCCAGGTCAAGACGCTGCGGATGTCCGCCGTCGGCACGCTCAACGACGTCGCGAAATCCGGCAAGGCCTATCTGGAGAAGGCGCATCCCGGCCTCACCGTGGACCTCAACACGAGCGCGCCGGACTACATCTCCCTCGTCCAGCAGATCAGCGCCGACCGCTCGGCCGGCCGTTCCGTCGACGTGGCGGTCGCCGGCTTCGACCTGCTCCCGACCTTCGCCCGGGATCTCGGCGCCCAGGAGCTCTCCCCGCGCCTGCTGCGCGCGTCCTACGACCAGCGGCTGGTCGGCCTCGGGCAGGTCGCCGGGAAGCAGATCGGCATTCCTCAGCAGGTGTCGTCCCTGGCCCTGGTCTACAACCTCGACGTGCTGCAGAAGGCCGGCGTCGATCCGGCGACGCTGGGCACGACCGACGGGGTGATCGCCGCCGCCGACAAGATCAAGGCTTCGGGTCAGAACATCCAGCCCCTCGACCTGCCGACCGGCCAGCAGTTCGGGCAGTGGATCCTCAACACCCTGGCCAGCTCCAAGGGGACGTCGATCCAGGACGCGAACGGTCGGCCCGTCCTGAACACCCCGGCGGCCCGCGAGGCCGCCGCGTTCCTCGCGAAGGCCGCGAGCTACGGCACGCACTCCGCCGACCCGACCCAGTAGGGCCTGCTGCGGTTCGGCATCCGCCGGCAGACGGCGATGACCGCCGTGACAGTGGCCTCCGTGGCCGGTGGGCTGAGGTTCATCGCGGGGCAGGGGACTAAGGGTTTCCGGGCCGGCGCGGTCCCGTTCCCGACCCTGCCCGGCGGGACCCAGCACCCGGTCGCGGGCGGCAACGCGCTGACGGTCCTGTCCACCGACCGCTGCCAGCGGGAGATGGCGACCGAACTGGTCGTGTCGCTGCTCTCGCCGGACGTCGTGGCCGCGAGCACGGAGGCGTTGAGCTACATCCCGGTGGATACTCAGGCTGTCAGCCAGCTCGGGTCGTTCTACGAGACCTATCCGCAGCTCAAGCCGTTCAACGCACTAATCCCCTCGCTGGTGAAGGCGCCGGCCTGGAGCGGGGCCCGCGGCGGGGAGGTCCCGAGCGCGATCTCGGACCAGGTGCAGCGCATCCTCAAGGGTGAGGACCCGGTCAGGGCTCTCGCCGCGGCCCAGAGCCAGGCTGTGGAACTCACCCGTTGACCGGCGGACGCCGTGGGAGAGACCGATGACCCGGATCACGGAACCGGCCGACGGACCCGTCGCGGTGACGGCCGCCACCGTGGGGGTGCCGATCGAGATCGACGGGCTGGGCCGGTCGTTCGGCCCGGTCCATGCGCTGCGCGACGTCACCCTGACGGTTGCGCCGGGGGAGATCGTCGCGCTGCTCGGACCGTCCGGCTCGGGTAAGTCGACGCTGCTGCGGATTTGCGCCGGGCTCGAGGAGCCGACGTCGGGTGATCTGCGTTTCGGCGGGGTCAGCCAGCTTGGCGTCGCACCCCACCGCCGGGACGTGTCTATGGTCTTCCAGCATTTCGCGCTCTACCCGCATCTGACGGCGCTGGAGAACCTCACCCTGGCGTTGCGTTACGGCCGTGGCCTGCCGAAGGCCGCGGCGGTGGCCCGGGCTCGTGAGACGCTGGACATGCTCGGCATCGGTGAGCTGGCAGCTCGCCGGCCCGCGAAGATGTCCGGGGGCCAGCGCCAGCGGGTCGCGATCGGCCGGGCACTCGCGACCCGGGCCTGGGTGATCCTGTTGGACGAGCCGATGTCGGGGCTTGACGCCCAGCTCCGGGTCGATCTGCGGGTCGAGATCGTGGGCCTGCTGCGCCGGCTCGGCACCACCGCTCTGTTCGTCACGCACGACCAGGCCGAGGCGATGGCGGTCGGTGACCGGGTCGCGGTGCTCAGCGGCGGCCGGTTGCAGCAGATCGGGACGCCCGACGAGATCTACGACCGGCCCGCCACGCGCTTCGTCGCGGCATTCGTCGGCAGCCCGCCGATGAACGTCCGGGAGGGACGTTGGCATGACGGCCAGCTGCGCGGGGACGGATTCGCCCTGGCCGCCCCCGCCGGCGCGACGGCGTTCGGAGTCCGGCCCGAGCACCTGGTCCTGGCTGCGGGGGCTTCCACCGGATCAGGATTGGGACCGGCGGACGCCGTGGTGGCGCCGGTGGCGCTGGCGTCGCTGGCGTCGGATGCGCTGCGGGTGACCGGTGAGGTCGTGGTGAGCGAGCGGCTCGGAGCGGAGCGGACGGTGCACGTCCGGACCTCCGCCGGGGTGCTCGCCGTCCGGGTCGACGCCGCTCAGGTGCTCGGCGTGGGCATGCCGGTCACCCTGCGCGCACCGCTGTCCACCCTGACCTTCTTCGACGCAGCCGGCGCCCGGATCTGACGCGGCGCGGCCTCGCCCCGCCGCGGCCGTCCCCTTCCCACCGCGCGTCCAGTCCGATCGGCGCCGCGTGAACCGCGGAGGGGCCCTTCCCATGGGCATGTCCCCGACTGCCCGATTCGCAACGGAATTCCTGACCGGCCGACGTGGTCGTGTTCGGTCGAAACAGGAATATAACGCGCTTTTTTTCGGACGGCTCGGCGGACATGCGTGCAATCAGGGCCCGCCAGTGGTCCGGGAGTGACCTCTGTGCACGCATCGCACCGGAGTCGTCTCTTGGAGCACCAAGATGTCGCGACATAGCGTTAGTAGGTGCTCACGGAAGTGGCCCTGGAGATGCGACTACGAGGAGAACGTCGATGCTGACGGATAACGCTCATGCCTGCACTCATCCGCTTGCGTTCGTCCGAGCCCAGCGCGGGTGGTCCTATCAGCGTCTGGCGCGGGTCGTGGCCCGCCGCGCACGTGACCTCGGGGTGGCGAACATGGCCGCCGAGCGGCAGAAGGTCTGGCGCTGGGAGCACCGTGGTGTCGTGCCCGACCGGGTGTCCCAGCTCGCGCTCGCCGCGGAGCTCGGCGTGTCCAACGATCGCCTGGAGTCGCACCCCTGGCCCGCGTGGCTACCGACCGGCGACGCGGTGCGCACCGAGTACCCGTGGACGCCGGGCGGCAGCATAACCTCGATCATGGACGTCGTCGAGGACGCGCTCTCCGACCGCCGCGGCTTCCTGACGATCACTGGGGTCGGGGTGGCGGAACTCGCGACGCAGTGGCTCGGCATGGAACCGGCCCGGCTGGCGGCGGCCTTGAACGGGGGACGGGTCGACGACCAGATCGTGAACCGGATCGAGCACAACATCCCCGGGCTGCGGGTCATGGATGAGCGGCTCGGCGGGGAGAGCGTGCGCCGGCTGGTCGACGCCGAGCTCGGCGTGGTGGCGGATCTGCTGGTGCGTGGGTCCTACACCGAGCACGTGGGCCGTCACCTGCATTTGGTGGCCGCGGAGCTCGCCCGGTTCGCGGGGTGGGTCTCGTTCGACGCCGGCTTCCAGACGGCCGCTCAGCGGTACTGGATCACCGCGCTGCATGCCGCGCACGCCGGCGGGGACCGCATGCTCGGTGCGAACGTGCTGAAGAACATGTCCCTGCAGTGCGTGGACTTCGCCCGCCCGCGGGAGGCGGTGGATCTGGCCGAGGCCGCCGTGGCCAGCGCCGGGGGAGCGTCCGGTCGCGTCGGCGCCATGCTGCACATGCGGCGGGCCCGTGCCCACGCCGCGCTCGGGGAGGCCAGCGCCTGCGCGCAGGCGCTGGCCTGCTCGGAGGAGGCGATGGTCACCGCGCGGCCTGAGGACCCCGCCTGGTCGTCCTACTTTGACGAGGCCGAGTACCAGGCGCAGATCGGCAGCTGCTACATCGATCTCGGTCACCTCACGCAGGCGGACCGGTGGCTGGAACGCTCCCTGGCGATCCACCCGGACTCCCGGGCCCGGGACCGGGCCACCTACCTGCTCCGGTGGGCCGCGGTCCAGATGGATCTCGGTAACGTCGATCACGGGTGCGAGCTGACCCGCCAGGCCCTGCCGATGCTGGAGGCGACGCGATCCAAGCGCAACGCCCGCCGGGCCGACGAGCTGCGCCGCCGGCTGCGGCGGCACGGCACCGACCCGGCGGTGCGGGAACTCGATCAGCTCCTCGCCCGGACCGCCTGAGCCGGCCGGAACCCGAGCCGGCCGGGAATCAGGGACGCAGCCGCCCGGCGGGACGCTTCGGCACCGTCGTGGCCGGCTCGTCGTCCGGATCGATCGCGGCGGCCAGCGGCGCGCCGTCGGGATCGGCGGCGACGAGGGCGGCATCCGCCGGCACGGACCGCTTGATTACCGCCAGGGCGATGGGGCCGAGTTCCTCGTGGACCTCGGAGCTGCCGACGAACCCGACCTCGCGCCCGCCGACCGTGACGGGAGAACGGGGCGCCGCCACCGTGCCGTCGAGATGCAGCAGTACCAGCCGCCGCGGCGGGCGACCGAGGTTGTGTACCCGGGCGACGGTCTCCTGCCCGCGGTAGCAGCCCTTGTCCAGGTGCACGGCGTTCGCCAGCCACCCCACCTCGTGCGGAATGGTGCGATGGTCGGTCTCCCGGCCGAGCCGGGGCCGTCGGGAGGCGATGCGCATGGCGTCGAAGGCGGACAACCCGGCCAGACCCGCCCCGGCGGCGCGCAGCCGCTCGACGGTGCCGGTCAGGTCGGCCCGGCCGACGAGGAGATCGACGCCGTGGGGGATCCGCCGGACCAGCGTGCCCGTCCCGGTGCGAGCGACCGGGTAAGGACCGGTGATCGGTGCCCCGACCGGGTCGGGTGCCTGTGGTTCGGGCAGGTCCAGGCCGGGCGCGCCGTCACCCGGCCCGTCCAGCGCCGCGGCCGCGACCTGCGCGGCCCTTGGCCCGAGCACGCTGAGCACCGCCGTCACCGCGCCGATGTCCGTCGGCTCCACTCGGAGCATGAAGCGCATCGACTCCAGGTAGCGCAGCAGGGCGCCGCCGGTGCCGGGCTCGACGTCCACCCAGGTGGACGTGCCGTCGTCGGCGAGGACGAGATGGTGTTCGACGCGGCCGTGCGGGGAGAGCACCAGCGCCTCGGTGCTCCGCAGTGCGCCCAGCGCAGACAGATGCTGAGAGGTGACGCTGTGCAGCCAGGAGAGCCGGTCGGGGCCGGAGATGCGCAGCACGTCCCGATGCGATCTGTCGACGACGGCGGCGCCGTCGCGCACTGCGCGCTGTTCCCGTAGCGGATCGCCGTAGTGGGCGGCGACCACGGCGTCTTCGGCAGTGCCGGCCACCGCACCCGGCAGGCCGAGCAACGGGGAGAGCGAGGCGGACGTCGTGAGGGACCCGGCGGTCATGGAACTCAGTCTAGGCTTGTCTTCCGCA
>NZ_CDWTMO010000024.1:0-34891 GCF_977946435.1 Frankia sp. CgKIO3
ATCCTGAGCCGGTAATCGCCGGCTATCGGGATTTCAATCTGATCGCGCTCGGTGGTTTCAGCGTTACCTACACTGCCCATCAGAATCTTTTCGCCAGAACCGTGGTAATCAAGATTACCAATGCTGCCCTGGGAGGCGGCGACGCCGCCCGCCGTTTCAACCGTTAATGCTAGGCGGTTGGCAGGCTGTCCCATCTTCCGGAGGTCGTGAGCGTCTTCGGAGCAGGAACGACGGCTGACGGAAGACCGTTCATCGTCATGCAGTACCTCCGCGATGGCTCCCTGGCCGAGCGGATCCGGGACGGTGGCGCGCTGTCCGTGCCGGAGGTCATCGGTGTCGGCACGCGGCTGGCCCGGGCGCTTGTCGCCGCGCACGGCGCCGGCATAATCCACCGGGACATCAAGCCCAGCAACCTGCTCGTCACCCCGGACGGGCATATCGTTCTCAGCGACTTCGGTACGGCCGCCATCATGGCCGATCCGGGTGCGTCCGCAAGCCTTGCCGCTTATATTCCCATCCACTGCGCGCCAGAGGTCCTGAACCGCGGCCAGTACGGAACCGCTGCGGATGTCTACGCCTTCGGGTCCACCCTGCACACCCTGCTCGCGGGTGTCGCGCCCTGCGCGCCCCGTCCCGGTGACGGGCCGGCGACCATACTTCGGCGCATACTTGCCGGGAACGTGCCCGAGCTGCCGGTGAACATCCCGCCGGAGCTGCGGAGCCTGATCCGACGGATGATGGCCCTCGATCTGGAGCGGCGACCTTCCGTCACAGAGATCGTCGAGGAGCTTGACGCTCTTGGCCGCAACGTCGGGACCAGCGCGCTGGGGGTCTCACCGGCATCCTCCGTTCCCTTGGACGACACCGTTCTCAGCGATCCGGAGGGTTCCCTGAGAACGGCGTCCGACGGCAGCCAGGGCGCGCCGAGAGCGAGGGACACGAGCGAGTTGCCAACCATCGTGCACCACAAGGTTCCTGAAGGCGACCGCGCACCCGGTCGGCCAACGGATGCGCGAGGCCTACGGCGGGGCCGGAGCCTGGTCGTTCCCGCGGTCGTCCTCACCGTCCTCCTGCTGGCATCCGGGGCCATGGTCGGCGTCTGGCGCCTGACGGCGATTTCGGCGGGCGGACCGGCGACCGTTGCCCCCTGGACCCCGCCGGCTCACCCGACCCTCCGCACGCCGACGACCAGCCCCGCGTCGCCGCGAACAGCGCCAGCCATGGTCACCGCGACCGCGACCGTGGCCGCGACGCCGAGCGCCGCGCCGTCCCCGACTCCCGCCGTCGTACCGTCGACGACCGTGGCGGAATCAGATCCACCGGACCCGCCTGTGGCCAGCCCGTCAACCGTCCCACGGTTCACGGCGAGTCAGGAAAGCCTCTACGATCTTCTCAAGGCTTCCGTTCTCAATCGTTCGACGTGCAGGGGGCGCGCCGACCTGGAATCGAAATACGACGCGATCGCAGCGCTCTCCTGCAAGACGGCAACCGACACCACGTTGGTCTATCTGCGAAAATTCTCCACCCGGAGCGCCTATAACGACTATTTCGCCGGGCAGCGGTCCCACGTGGACGGGACCGGCCAATGCCGCTCCGGGGAGGAGGGGTCCAGCCGGTGGAACCACAACGGCGACGAACGCGGACCGCTTGTCTGCATCCGTCTCAGCAACGGTGACTACCGGATCGCCTGGGGCTTCGACGACGACAAGGTCGCGGTGTCCAAGGAGGGTGCCAGCCTGTCGAGCCTCTACAGCTGGTGGGAGGATCACGCGAACCTGCTGACGTCCTAACCGTCCAGGATGTGAGAACCCCGTCGGCCCGGCGGCGGGGTGACCAGGTACGAGAGCATCCGCGTCCGTCCCCGGAAGGCCCGGCGGTCAGTTCGCCGGGCTGACCGAGGACATGTTGAAGTCGGGGATCCGTACCGCGGGCATGCGGGTGAGCGTGAACCAGTCCGCCCATTCCCGCGCCATGGTGCGGGTGGTGGCACCGATCTCGGCCAGGCGGCCGAGCAGGTCGACCGGTGACTCGTTGAAGCGGAAATTGTTGACGGCCCCGGTGACCTCACCGTTCTCCACCAGATAGACCCCGTCCCGGGTGAGGCCGGTGAGCAGGAGCACCTCGGGATCGACTTCGCGGATATACCACAGGCTGGTGAGCAGGAGCCCGCGTTTCGTCGAGGCGATCATCTCCTGCAGCGACGCGGAGCCTCCGCCGTCCAGGATCAGATTGTCGATCATCGGGGTGGTCGGGACCCCGGTGGCACGGGCGGACGCGCGGGTCTCCACGAGGGCGGCGAGGGTGCCGTCCGAGATCCAGTCGGTGGGCCTCAGCGCCAGCCCGTTGTCGAAGACACTGGACATCGACGAGGAGGACTGCGCGGTCACGAAGGGGGTTGTCGCGAGTTCCGGGTCGTGCGGATCGCTGGCCAGCCGCAGCCCCGCCGGTCCGATCGCCTCGCCGAGACGCGTGCCGCCGCCGGCCCGACTGAAGACCGTCCGGCCCTCGGCCGCGTCCCGACCGGCAGCCGTCCAGTACATGTAGATCATCAGATCCGCCACCGCGGAGGGCGGCAGCAGCGTCTCGTACCGGCCGGCCGGCAGTTCCAGCGACCGTTCGCACCAGGCCAGCCGGTCGCGCAGCGCCGCGTCGGTATCCGCGACGTCGACGTCGGTGAAGTCACGGGTCGACTGGCCGTGCCAGACCGAGCCACCGGGAACGCCGCTCTTGGCGTTCCACTCCACGCTGCCGGTCGGCTGGCTGTACCGCAGCCGTAGCCCCGTCGACGTCCCGAGCCACGTGGTGGTCAGATTGTGCTCGGCGAAGCCGAACAACCGCCGCCCGCCCGCCCGCGCCGCGGCGAACGCCTCCGCGAGGTCCCGGGCGAAGGAGGCGAACACCGTGGTGCTGGTTCGGGCGGCCGGATCGGTGAAGGCCTCGGCCGCGCCGCCCGCCGACCCCGCACCCGCGCCGACGGCCGTTGTGTCCAGCCCGAGCAGGTCCGTGTAGTCCTCGGCATCCTCGGCGTCCCGGGCCGCGTCCTCGGCAGCGCGGACGAGCTCCGCGAGGCCGTCGGCATCGGTGGGATGCGGCAGGTCGGTGGGACGCGCGGTGGGGCGGCCGCCGGGACCGGGGGAGTCGATGGTGGAGGCCGTCCGCACCCCGAACGAGCGGCCGATGACGCTGATAACGGTGATCGACCGGTCCCGGCTGGCGCCGTTGGTCGTCAACGTGTTGTTGGCCCAGCGCAGGTTCACCGCACTGGACTCGGTGGCGATCACTACGCAGCCGTCCGCCTTCGACAGGCCCAGGGCGCGTTCGACGATCTCGTGGGCGGCCTCGCGCACCATGCTTCCTCCGTCGGCTGAGACTGGTTCCGGTCCGGCCGGCCGGCTCATCGACCGGCCTCTCGGCGAGCATTGAGGATGTTGGTGCCGCGGAACAGAGCCGACGGGCAGCCGTGGCTGACGGCCGCGACCTGGCCGGGTTGGCCCTTGCCGCAGTTGAACGCACCGCCCAGCACGTAGGTCTCGGGGCCTCCCACGGCCTCCAGGGACCCCCAGAAATCGGTCGTCGTCGCCTGGTAGGCGACGTCGCGGAGCTGGCCGACGATGCGACCAGAGCGGATCTCGTAGAACCGCTGGCCGGTGAACTGGAAGTTGTACCGCTGCATGTCGATCGACCAGCTCTTGTCCCCGACGACGTAGATGCCGCGGTCGACCCGGCTGATCAGCTCCTCGGTCGACGGGCCGCCGGGCGCCGGAAGCAGGGAGACGTTCGCCATCCGCTGGATCGGCACATGGGCGGGGGAGTCGGCGAACGCGCAGCCGTTGGAGCGGTCGACAGCGAGCACGGCGGCATTGCGGGCCGCCATCGCCCGGTCGAGCTGATACCCGACGAACTGGCCGTCGCGGACGATGTCGAACCGGCGGGTCTGCACGCCCTCGTCGTCGTAGCCGATGGTCGCGAGCCCGTGCAGGGCCCTGCGGTCCCCGGTGACGGTCATCGCCGGGGAGCCGTACCGCAGCGTGCCCAGTTGGTCGAGGGTGACGAAGGAGGTACCGGCGTAGGCGGCCTCGTAGCCGAGCGTCCGGTCGAGCTCGGTGGCGTGCCCGATCGACTCGTGGATCGTCAGCCACAGGTTCGACGGGTCGATGACCAGGTCGTACGGCCCTGGTTCGACCGAGAAGGCCCCGGACTTCTCGGCGAGCAGACCTGGGATCAGGTCGATCTCGCTCTCCCAGTCCCAGCAGCCGGCCGCGGGGCCCGCCACCAGCCACTCCCAGCCGCGACCGACGGGCGGGGCGATCGTGCGCATCGACTCGAAGCCGCCCGCGGGATCGACCCGGGTCGCCTCGATCTGGCAGATCACCCGCACCCGCTGCTGTGTCGTCGTGGTCCCGGTCAGGTCGGCGTAGTACTTGTTCTCCATCACCGCGCTGAACCGGCCGTCGACATGGTCGACACCGTGCGCCGCGAACAGCGTCCGACACAGGCCGCCGACCCGTTCGACCCGGTCCCGGGCGTCGACCGCGAACGGGTCGGTCGCGTAGGCCGAGACCCAGACCGCGTCGGTGTGGGTCGGTTCCGGGGCGAGTTCGACCGGTTCGGAGTTGAGCGGGGCGGCGACCTGGGCCATCGCGACGGCCTCGCGGGCCAGCCGCGCCGCCTCGTCCGTCGTCAGGTCGACGCCGGCGGCGAAACCCCAGGTGCCGCCGTGTACCACCCGGACAGCCAAACCCAGCGTCGCGCCTTCATGGCGACTTTCCAGCGAGGCGTCGCGGAACGACAGCGAGGAGTCCTTGAGCCGTTCGATGCGGATGTCGGCGTGCGTCGCGCCGAGATCACGTGCGGTCTGCAGAGCCGCGTCGGCGAGCGCGGTGCGCGGCAGCGCGAGGAACTCGCCGTCGATCTCGTGAGCCGGCAGCCCGGATGAGGCCGAGTTCTGGACGAGGGTTGCCATGCCCCTATCCTGGCCCGTCTGTGCGACGGATGTCGGCGCGGCATGCTCGGATGACGCTGCGCATGCAGACGCTGCGAGAGCGCGAGACCGGGAGGCGCTGCCGTGTCCGGATCCGGCCGGGCAGGCATCAACGCCGCGGTCCGCCGGGAATCCCCGTCGTCGGCCGGGAACCGGCCGGAGGGTATTCACGAAGAGTGCCCGGCCCGGTATACGGCCCGGTCGGGATCGGGATGGACCAGAATACCCAAGAAGATCATTGTAGTTATGGGAAAAGACGCTCCAGGACGATCGCGACCCCGTCCTCATCATTCGACACGGTGATCTCGTCGGCGGCGGCCAGTACTTCGGGATGGGCATTCGCGACGGCGACCGCGTATCCGGCCCAAGCGAACATCGGTAGATCGTTCGGCATATCTCCGAACGCGATGACGTCGGCGGCGATCACCCCCCGCCCGGCGGCGAGTTCAGCCAGTGCCACCGCCTTCGACACCCCCGGTCCCGCGATCTCGAGAAGGTCCGCGCTGGAGGTTGTGACGACGGCGTCCATCCCGGCGAGTTCGACGATGGCGTCGTACACCTCCGTAAACGGAGCGCCGCCCCGCCGGACAAGCAGTTTCGTCGCCGGCAGGACGCCCAGCAGCTCCGAGAACTCCGCGACGATCTCCTCGGGATCGGGCCACATCGTCTCGAAGGCGGGTTCCCGGCCGAAGCGCACGCCGCTCTCGACCGCGAACACCGCGTCGGGAACCGCGGCGCGGATCGCCGCCGCCAGCCGCAGGGCCGTGGCCGACTCCAGGCAGCGCTGGCTGACCGGCTCGCCGGAGTCGAGATCGAAGACCAGCGCGCCGTTCGCGCAGATCGCGAGCCCAGAGACCTCGGTCTGGGCGACGACGCCGGCCATCACCCGACTGGGTCGTCCCGTCACGAACACCACGGTCGCCCCGGCGCGTTCCACCCGGCGCAGCGCCCCGCGGGTGCGTTCGGACACCGTGCCGTCGCTGCGGATCAGCGTCCCGTCCAGGTCGGTGGCGATGATCGCGGGCGGAAGCACAGTCATCAAGTCAACCAGCAACATGGCGGCCGGTGGAGGGACTCCGTCGCACCGGCTCGCCGGCTGGCCGCGGAGCGCGTGTCTGTGGTCGTCGTGTGCCGCTCCGCGCCGCGGGCCTGCGGGGCGGAGGTCGTCCGCCCGGTGACGGGTAGCATGCCGAGCATGGTCCCTGCCGATCGGCCCGCCGTGCCATCCGTCGGCGCATCCGATTCGTCGAATGTATCCAACCTGAAAACATTCGACGAACTCTTCGTCGAGCTTGCCGAGAAATGGCGGCGTCGGACACCCGGCTCGGGAACTGTCGCCGCGCTCGATCAGGGCGTCCACCATCTGGGCAAGAAACTGGTCGAGGAAGCCGCTGAAGCGTGGATGGCGGCCGAGCACGAAGGCCGGGGAAGGGCCGCCGAGGAGATCTCCCAGTTACTCTACTGGAGTCAGCTGCTGATGATTTCTCTAGGCCTTTCGTTAGACGACGTATACTCCCATCTGTGATCGATTCTCTGTCCTTTCTCGTAGACGCTGAGTAGTGACGATGCTTCGTATCGCGGTTCCGAACAAGGGGGCGTTGTCGGCCGCCTCCGGTCAGTTGCTCTCCGATGCCGGCTACCTCGCGCGGCGCGAGGGGAGCGAGCTGGTGGTCGCCGACGTCGAGAACGACATCGAGTTCTTCTTCCTGCGCCCTCGGGATATCGCTGTCTACGTCGGGTCGGGTCGTCTCGATCTTGGTATCACCGGGCGTGATCTCCTCCTCGACAGCAATGCCGCCGCCGAGGAGCTCGTTCCGCTTGGATACGGGTTCGCCACGTTTCGTTACGCCGCTCCGGAGGGGACGCTCGCGGACATCGCGGAGCTCGCCGGCAAGCGGATCGCGACGTCGTTCCCCGCGCTGGTCCGGGCCGACCTTGCCGGCCGGGGGGTCACCCCGGGTGGCATCGTGACTTTGGACGGTGCGGTCGAGACGGCGGTGCGGCTCGGCGTCGCCGACGCGGTCGCCGACGTGGTCGAGACCGGCCGTACGCTCAAGGCCGCGGGTCTGGAGCTGCTCGGCGAGCCGGTCCTGCGCTCGGAGGCCATCGTGATCGCCAAGAGGGGCGCCGATCTGTCCCCTTCGCATGAGCGTCTGCTGCGCCGGATCCAGGGGGTTCTGGTCGCCCGGCGGTACGTGATGATGGACTACGACGTTCCGACGGCCGTGCTCGACAAGGCATGCGAAATCACACCTGGCTACGAGTCCCCGACGATCTCTCCGTTGCAGCGCGAGGACTGGGTCGCGGTGCGGGCGATGGTGCTGCGCGCCGAGGTCAACCGCATGATGGACGATCTCTGGGAGCTGGGTGCCCGGGGCATCCTCGTCTCCGGGATTCAGGCCTGCCGCCTGTAATCCCTGCTACCCGGAGCTACCTGTGCAGGATGAGCGACATGCCCTCGTTGCGGGTAGCGGTGCTGAGGAACTGGCCACGCACCGCGGATGTCACCGTGGTGGCCCCGGGCTTGCGCACACCGCGCATCGACATACACAGGTGCTCCGCCTCAATGACGACCATCACTCCGCACGGGTCGAGCACCTCGACGAGGGCGTCCGCGATCTGCGAGGTCAGCCGTTCCTGGACCTGCGGGCGACGGGAGTAGAGGTCGACCAGCCGGGCGAGCTTCGACAGGCCCGTGATCTGGCCCTTGCTGTTGGGGATGTAGGCGACGTGCGCCTTGCCGGAGAACACGACCAGGTGATGTTCGCACAGCGACGAGAAATCGATGTCACGGACCAGCACCATCTCGTCGTGGCCCTCATCGAAGACGGTGGTCAGGACCTCGGAGGGATCCCGGCCAAGACCCTCGACGGCTTCCCGGTACGCCCGCGCGACCCGGTCCGGGGTCTTGCGAAGACCCTCGCGGTCCGGGTCCTCGCCGATCCCGATCAGTAGCTCACGAACTGCGCGTGCGACTCGGTCATGGTCGAAGGGACGGGCCTGCCGCGGCCTGCCATTGCCCGGCGCCGGGGTTGACACAGCCGGTCCGTCGCCGTCGGCGATGGGGTCCGGGATGCCGAAACCGTCCATTCCTGGGGCCTCCGCCGCGGGAGATGATTCACCTCGTCGTTCGCCCGCGGCAGTGGACGCCTCGTCGGAATAAGACGTCAACGGCGTCTCCTCTCGTCGTCGCTCGGCCAGCTCGGCGGGGCCCACGGGTTGGCGATCCTCGGCCCGTCATGGGCCGGACCTTCGCCTCCGGGGGGCGCCGGCGTGCCCCGGCCCTGGGGATAACCGTGCCCCCCGGGGCTGCCATTCCCACCCGGACCACCGACATCCGTGCCGTGCGGTACGCCCCCGCCCGGACCGGGCGGGTCGACCCCGGGGCCCGAGTCCGCGGGTGCCCCCGGCACGCCGGTGGGCTGACCGTGACCGCCGGCCCCGTTGCCCCCGGTTCCGTTGCCGCCCGGTCCGCGTCCGGCGGCACCATTACCGTGGCCCGGGTCGTTCACCAGGTCGGCGACATCCGCCGTCAGCAGGCCGAGCTCGGCCGGAGTCTGCACCGGTGGCCGGTCGGAGGGGACGCGACGCCCCACCCCGGTGTAGATGCCACGCACGGGGCGTTTCTGGACCGTCGCGAAGACCTCGGCGACCTCGTCCTTACTCAGCGTCTCGGTGTCCATCAGCCGCAATACGAGGTTGTCCAGGACGTCCCGGTAGGTCACCAGGATCTCCCAGGCCTCGTCGTGTGCGGCCTCGATCAGCCGGCGCACCTCGATGTCGATCTCACTGGCGACCTCCTCGGAGTAGTCGCGTTGGTGGCCGACCTCCTTGCCGAGGAAGACCTCGCTGTTCTCGGTGCCGAACTTGATCGCGCCGAGCTTGTCGCTCATCCCGTACTGGGTAATCATTGCTCGCGAGATCTGGGTGGCCTTCTCGATGTCGTCGCTCGCCCCCGTGGTCGGGTCGTGGAACACCAGCTCCTCGGCGGTGCGCCCGCCGAGGAGGACGGCGAGGCGGTCGAGCATCTCCGAGCGGGTCGAGAGGTACTTGTCCTCCAGGGGAAGCTGCATCGTGTACCCGAGCGCGCGCCCCCGGGGCAGGATGGTCACCTTGTGCACCGGGTCGGAGTTGGGCAGTGCGTGCGCGACCAGGGCGTGGCCGCCCTCGTGGTAAGCAATGCGCTTCTTCTCCTTGTCGCTCATCGCGCGGGTCTTGCGCTCCGGTCCCGCCATCACGCGGTCGATGGACTCCTCGAGCAGCGCAGACGAGATGAATTTCAGGTTGGAGCGGGCGGCCAGCAGGGCCGCCTCGTTCAGTACGTTGGCGAGATCGGCACCGGTGAACCCGGGGGTCCGCCGGGCGATGACCATCATGTCGGCGTCCGGGCCGATCGGTTTGCCCTTGGAGTGCACCCGCAGGATGGCCTCGCGGCCGAGCAGGTCCGGCCGGTCCACGACGATCTGCCGATCGAAGCGGCCGGGCCGCAGCAGGGCCGGGTCGAGGATGTCGGGCCGGTTCGTCGCGGCGATGAGGATGACCCCGCCCTTGACGTCGAACCCGTCCATCTCGACCAAGAGCTGGTTGAGCGTCTGCTCCCGCTCGTCGTGGCCACCGCCGAGTCCCGCTCCGCGGTGGCGGCCCACGGCGTCGATCTCGTCGACGAAGACGATGGCGGGCGCATTGGCCTTGGCCTGTTCGAACAGGTCGCGGACCCGGCTGGCGCCGACACCGACGAACATCTCGACGAAGTCGGAGCCCGAGATGGAGTAGAAGGGCACCCCGGCCTCACCCGCGACGGCCCGGGCCAGCAGCGTCTTGCCGGTTCCCGGCGGGCCGTAGAGCAGGACCCCCTTGGGGATCTTGGCTCCGATCGCCTGGAACTTGCCCGGGTTTTCGAGGAACTCCTTGATCTCCTCGAGCTCCTCGATGGCCTCGTCCGCACCGGCCACGTCGGCGAACGTCGTCTTCGGCGTGTCCTTGCTCACCAGCTTCGCCTTGGACTTGCCGAAGTTCATGACCCGGTTACCGCCGCCCTGCATCTGGTTCATGAAGAAGAACAGCAGAAGGACGACCAGCAGTACGGGCAGCAGGTTCAGCAGGAGCGAGACCAGGATGTTTCCACGGTCGACCGAGACGTCGTAGGCGACCCGCTTGTTGCGGAGCTCGTTCGCCAGGACGACACCCTGTTCGGTGACATAGGACGACTCGAACTTCTGGCCGTCCTTCGTCTGGATCTGGATGAGCTGCTTCGAATCCTGGATCTTGGCCTTCGCCACCTGGCCTTCGTCGATCTGCTGCTGGACGAAGTTCAGGTCTCGCTTGCCGTACTCACTGGGACCCGAGAGGACACCCGTCGTGAGAATGATCACGAACAGGACCAGGAGCAGCAGTGGCACCCAGCCGCGGAAAATTCTTCTTGGAGTCATCTGTCTGGAGCACCGGACACGAGCGCTCCACCCTCCTGACGTGTGTGCTGCCCTCGATCGGGATTCCCTTGTGCCGAGGGTACCGCCGGTGCGCGCATCTCACCGCGCGTACATCCGACCAACGGATCGGCGGCCCGCGCTGTTCCGATCGTGGCGGTCTGATGGTGTTCGGTGTTTCGCTCGTGGCGGATGCGGCGATCGAGGGCGTATCCGAACGGGCGGAAGGCCGGCAGGTTCAGGCCGGGGCGCCCCGCTCGATCGCCGCGGGTGTGAGGGTCCCGACAAACGGCAGGGTTCGATAATACTCCGAGTAGTCAAGACCATACCCGACGACGAACGCGCCGGGAATATCGAAGCCGACATATCGGACATCTACGTCCACGGTGACAGCTTCGGGCTTACGGAAGAGCGCCAGGACCTCGAGCGAGGCGGGGCCGCGTGAGCGCAGGTTCTTCAGCAGCCAGGACAGGGTCAGCCCGGAGTCGATGATGTCTTCGACCACCAGGACGTCCCGGCCCTCGATCGACCGGTCCAGATCCTTGAGGATGCGCACCACGCCGGACGAGGAGGTCGACGACCCGTACGAGGAGACCGCCATGAACTCCATGGTCAGCGGGACCGTCAGCGCGCGGGACAGGTCCGCCATGACCATGACGGCGCCCTTGAGCACGCCCACGAGCAAGATCTCCCGGCCGGCGTAGTCGGCGTCCACTCTGGCCGCGAGCTCGACGATCTTCGCGGCGATCTCGTCCGAGCTGACCAGGACCTCGGCGATGTCGGGATGCGGGCTGTGCCGGAGGCCGTCATGGGCGCCTCCGGCGTCGGGGGTCGTCGTCGCGGTCTGACTCACCTGGTCGTCCTCCTCGATGTGTGGCGGGGTGGCGGCATCCGGCTGTCGGGCGGCGGGGCCGGCTGGCGACGGTGGAGGAACCACCGGCCCGGTCAGCGTGACCCTGTTCTCCCATCGCCGGGCGAGCACGCCGGTGGGAAGCGGTACCGGCTTCTGTCCGCGCCACCGCGTTACCAACTCCTCCACCGCCCAGATGTGCTCCGCGCGCAGCGCGGAGGCCGACGCTCCGACGTCGATGGCCGCCCGGCGCAGCAGCCGACCGCGGAGCGCCGCGGTGAGCCCGGCCAGTGCGGCGACGTCGAAGGCGACCTCGCCGGTGCACGGCCGGCCACGAGCCATGACGACCTTGCCGTAGACCTCGGCGGCCATGGCGTCCAGGGCGTCCGCGTCGGCCCGCAACAGATCGGCACTGCGCGCCAGCGACTCGGCGATGCCCGGGCCGAGCTCCGTCTCCAGCACGGGCAGGACCGTGTGACGCACCCGGGACCGGGTGAACGCCGGGTCCCGGTTCGTCGGGTCGTCCCACACCTCGAGCCCCTCGGCGAGGCAGGCGGCCCTGGTGTCCGCGCGGCGGATCCCGAGCAGTGGCCGGCGAAGCAGGCCGTCGTCGGCCGACATCCCCCCGAGGGACCGGGCGCCCGCGCCCCGCGCGAGCCTCAGCAGCACCGTCTCGGCCTGGTCGTCCAGCGTGTGGCCGAGAAGCACCGCTTGGGCGCCGAGCCGATCGGCGACCGCCGCGATCGCGGCCCGCCGTGCCTGTCGGGCGATCCCCTCGGAGCGAGCAGTGTGCTCGGTCAGGACCTCCACCGGATCCAGGCCGAGGGCCCGACCCTGGCGGGCGACGCGCTCCGCCCGTTTGGGTGAGCCGGCGTCCCAGCCATGATCGACCGTGACCATGCCGGCCCGCAGGGCGCGGCGGGGGGCGACGAACGAGAGGGCCGCGGCGAGTGCCAGGGAGTCCGGGCCGCCGGAGCAGGCGACCAGCACCAGTCCGCCGGGTGGCAGGTCGGTGACCGCGCGGCGAACCGCCAGCCTGACTGCCGCGACCGCGGGAGCGGGAGATCTCGACGAGTGAACCGTGCGCGGAACCGGATCGCCCGGTCGGACGTCGCCGGCATGGCCGGCGTGGTCCTCACCAGCGATCGGTGGGGTCACAACGTCGGCCGGAAGGCGGACGTGGAACAGCCCGGGGAGTCGGCGACCCCGGCGACCCCGACGACCATGGTGCTCACGCCGAGATCGGCGGGCGGCTGCCCAGGACCCGTTGCATCCAGGCGGTGGGATCGACCAGCTCGGCGCGGGTCGGCAGCGCCGCCGGTGACTCCCAGACGGTGTTGAAGCCTGTCACCCCGGCCTGCGCGACCACCGCACGCACGAACGCCCCCCCCTGGCGGTACTGCTGCAGCTTGAGATCGAGACCGAGGAGCCGGCGGACGAACCGGTCGATCGGCGATCCCCCGCCGCGGCGACCCTCGAATTTCGTCCGGATGTCGGCGACGGTGGGTACAATCTTTGGTCCCACCGCGTCCATCACCTGGTCGGCGTGGCCCTCCAACAACGTCATGATGGCCTGGAGGCGGTCGAGAACCGCTCGCTGGGCTGGGGTCTGCAGCGCCTCCACGACGCTCGGGTTGTCGGCTCCCCGGTCGAACACCGCCCCGCGCAGCGCGCTCATCGCCGAGCGGACGCGGTCCGCGAGGACGTCTGGATCGAGGTCCGTGGCCTCAATGAACGCGGTGATCTCGGACTCCAGGTGGGTCCGCAGCCACGGCACGGCGGTGAACTGACTGCGATGGGTCTGCTCGTGCAGGCATACCCACATCCGGAAGTCCCGCGGCACGACCCCCATGGCTGCCTCGGCGTGCGCGATGTTCGGTGCGACCAGACTGAGGCGCCCGACCGACCCCGGCACCCCGACCGACCCGGGCACGTTGAGCGGACCCGGATCGTCCCTCCCGGCCTGGTACTCCTCCGGCGGCAGGAAGACCTCGTACTGGCCCAGCACCTTGCCGGCCAGATAGGCCAGGGCTGTGCCGATCTGGACCCCCGTGACCCGCCGACCGACCGCCGCAGCGAGGTTGCCGCGCTGCTGTTCGGACAGTTTGTCCAGCAACGGGGAGGTCAGCACCCGCAGACCGGCGACGTTGGAGCGGACCCACTCCGGCCGGTCCACCACAGTGATGGGGGTGGCCGGCCCGGCGGGAGTGAGCCGGGTGTAGTCCTCGACGTGCCGCTCGGCCTCGACGGCCAGTCGCCGCAGCTCGGAGACGACCTCGCCGGCCTGCTCCCGCGAGATCTGCGGGCCGGGGCGAACCAGTTTTTTCGCCGTCGTCACGGCGAGTTCCCAGTCGACCAGCTCGGCGTCCACGAATCTGAGCGTACCGGGCTTGCCCGTCACCTGCGTCCGGTCATGGACCGTGCCGAGAACGGGACGGGACGCGCCGGGGGCGCCGACGGTCCCGCTCAGGCCGGTGGGCGCGATGGTGCCGGCGGGATCGCCGCGGTTGTCGACCGGGCCGGGGTGCATCCGCAGCCGGCGAGCGCCGCGGCGGCCCGGTCGAGGGCGGCCTTGGTGCCGCCCGCCTCTTCGGCGGGCGAGAGGAACGCGAAGAGGAGCAGCCTGCCGTCCGCGTCGACGAGCTGGCCCGCGAGGCTGCTGACGTTGTGCAGAGTGCCGGTCTTCGCCCGGACATCGCCCGCTCCGATGGCGGTGTCGCCAGTGGTGTAGCGGTCACCCAGCGTACCGGAAAACCCGGCTACCGGCAGCCCCGTGAGAACGGTGCGCAGCGCCGGCCGACCGGGGAGGACGGCGGCGCGCAGGATGGCCACAAGGGTCATGGGCATGATCATGTTCGCGATGGACAAGCCGCTCACGTCGGCCAGTGTCATCCCGGCGACGGGGATGCCCGCCTCGGCGAGGACGCCCCTCACCGTGTGGGTGGCGCCGGCGAACGAGGCGGGCAGGCCCCGCCGGTGGGCGACGAGCCGTCCCAGGCTCTCGGCGAGATCGTTGTCTGACTGGGTGATCATGCGTTCGACCAAGACCCGCACCGGAGGGCTGTAGACCGCCGCGACCCGCTGCGCGGCCGGGTCCGCCGGGCCGGTGGCCACCGATCCGACGGATATTCCGGCGGTCGTGAGCGCCGCGGCGAAGGCCGTGGTCGCGGCGGCGGCCGGGGTGGGGCTGCGCGGTCCGGCGGCTCCCGGTGCCGACCGTCCGGCGTCGACCTCCAGCGCCGAGACCGGGGCGACGTCCCCGTCGGTCACGTAGTTGTCGCGCCATCCCGGCGCCCGGTCCGGACCGACGAACAGCCCTCCGTCGCCGATCACCCGAGCCGCCGAGGTGATACCCGCGGCCCGGACCTGAGCGGCGAGATCGCTCAGCCGGGCCAGGGCCGGATAGCCGTCGGGCGCGGTGGAGGCGGTCAGGGTCGGATCCCCGCCGCCGACGAGCCACAGTGTTCCGCCTGATGTGCGGGCGTTCCCGCCCGCGGGCGGGCTGTAGACCACCGTGGTCCGCAGCCGGTCGTCGGGGAAGGTGGTCAACGCGGCGGTGGCGACCGCGGTTTTCAACGTGGAGGCCGGTGCCACGGGGATGCGGGACCGGACGTCAAGGAGCACCCGACCCGACTGCGCGTCGACGACGAAGGCCGCGGGCCGCGCCAGGACGGGATCACCCAGCGGACCGGCGAGGCGGGCCGCCACCGCCGCGGGCTGCGGGATCGGCGCGGCCGGATCGAGACCGCCGAGTACCGCGGTGCCCGCGCGGTCGGACCCGCTGCCGGCGAGCTCCGCGGCTGACCCGGTGGTGGGACCGAGGGACAGGGACCCGGCGAGCAGCGCGCCGGCCAGGGCGGTGAGCCCCCCTACCCGGGCGACCGGTGCGGCTGACATCACTAACAGACACTACGCAACCAGCGGGCGGTCGGCGACGGCGCGCCGGGTGAACCCGGATCCGTCGCCGCGGGCATGCCCGGCGGTGTCCCGCCGCGGTAGGACACCAGGGTTTGCAGTGGGACACCAGGGTTTGCGGCGGGATACCAGAGGTGTCGTGCCGGCGGGCGGCACTGGTACGAAGAACGCCCCACCGGGCGTGTCGCCGGTGGCCATCATGGTTCCGGTGCCCGGGAGATCCGGCGGTGGAAACGTGGTGGTGTCGACGGTGCGGTTCGGGTGGGAGGCGGCGTCCGCGACACTAGGTGCGCCGTCGTGGGTGTGATGCCTCGTTGCGGTCACTGGAGTGGGTGGCCCGCGCCCCGGGCGGGGCACATCCGCCGCCTGGCAGAGCACGACGTACGGCACGAGCACGACGTACTGCGCCATGAGCACGGCACGGCTTGAACGAGCACCATGTGACAAACGGCGATCGCCCCGGTGCGGACCGGGCGAAGACGAAGGAGACAGGGAGCGGAGTGGACCTTGAGTTCGATGTGACCATCGAGATCCCCAAGGGGCAGCGCAACAAGTACGAGATGGATCATCACACCGGCCGTATCCGGCTTGACCGGATGCTGTTCACCTCCACCCACTACCCGTCGGACTACGGGTTCATCGAGGGAACCCTCGGGCGCGACGGTGATCCGTTGGACGCCCTCGTCCTGCTGGAGGAGCCGACGTTCCCGGGCTGCCTGGTGCGGTGCCGGACGATCGGCATGTTCGAGATGACCGATGAGAAGGGCCCGGACGACAAGGTTCTCTGCGTGCCGGTGGCCGACGTCCGGCAGGAGCACCTGCGGGATCTGCGGCACCTGCCGGAGTTCGACCGGTTGGAGATCCAGCACTTCTTCGAGGTCTACAAGGACCTCGAGCCCGGTAAGTCGGTGGAGGGCGCCTCCTGGGTGGACCGCAAGGAGGCTGAGCGGGAGATCCTGGCGTCCATCAAGCGGCTGCGCGAGGCGGAGGCCGGGGAGGCGGACGGGCACGACCAAGAGGCCGAACCCAGGTCGGCCTGATCCCTCCGTCCGGTTTGTGGTATCCGTAACGACCTGTCCCACGTCCCAAGCGGGGTGGGACAGGTTCAGGAACCCACGGGACGAGCCCGGAGCGATGCAAATTGACAGGTCATGGACCGGTGAGCTGTGAGACCATGATCCCTGTTAACTGGGCCATGCCCTGGTGGGAGGGGGAGCGAGCCGGAGGCGGGGATTGAACCCGCGACCTATCGCTTACGAGGCGATTGCTCTGCCACTGAGCTACTCCGGCGAACGGCCAGGATCGCACTGGCCCGGGTCGAGTATGCCAGATGCGTGGGCGGGCTCGACCCGGCGGTGGTCCGGTGGTTGTGCGCGGGCCGAGATGCCCGCCGTCGCCCCGGATCCCAGCCCTCCACGGTGACGCCACCAGTGGCGGGCACGGTTTGGAAGGCCTCCGTCTCGGGCTGTCATGGTGAGGGATGCGCTATGTCGCCAAAATGGCCCTGAGTCGGCAAATTATTCGCTTTATGTCACATTTAGCTAGCTTTGGATGCTGCAACACCGTAAATCACCACCCCCGGTCGCAGTGGTTCCGGTGAGGATGCGTAGGGTTTCGCACCATGACCGGGGCCGGAGACGCTGCACCAGCAGTGACGACGCGAGGAGCCTCGCTCCTCGTCGCTGAGGACGATGAGGCATCTCGCATAGCACTTGCGCGCAGTCTGGAGAGATTCGGTTATCGGGTGCTGGAGGCCGCGGACGGCGAGGCCGCTCTTCGGCTCTTCCAGACCACCGAGATCGATCTGGTGGTGCTGGATGTCGCGATGCCCAGGATGGACGGCTTCGCCGTCCTGAGCCGCCTCCGCCAGACCAGCGAGGTTCCGGTGATCATGCTCACCGGGCGGGCCGAGGAGGTCGACCGGGTGGTCGGCCTCGAGTTGGGCGCGGACGACTACGTCGTGAAGCCCTACTCGCTGCGAGAACTGGTGGCCAGGGTGCGTGCCCGGCTTCGCCGGCGGCCGGCGGAACCGCCGCCGCAGCGCACCGGGGACGGCAGCGACCCGCTCGTCTACGGAGACGTCTCCATCGACCTGCGGGCCCGCGAGGTCGCCGTCGCCGGGGAGCGCATCGATCTGACCGCGCGCGAGTACGAGCTGCTGGCCTTCCTCGCCCGGCATCCTCGGCGGGTCTTCAGCCGGGAGGAACTCCTCGAGCAGGTGTGGGGCACGCGGTTCCAGGACCCCGCCACCGTCACCGAGCACGTCCGGCGGGTACGAACCAAGGTCGAGGGTCGTCCACCGCAGCGCCGGCTGGTCACGACCCTGCGCGGGATGGGCTACCGCTTCGACCCGTGACGTCCTCCCCGCCGGCCGTCGCATCCCCGCCGGCTGTAGAGGTGCTGTCCGGGGGGGGGGAGCATCCCGCTGGGCCGCCGGGGTAGGCGGCGTCGTGGACCTGCCGGGAGACGCAGGCATCCGCGCGGTCGCACGAGGTCCGGCCCCCGCCGTCGAGAACCACGACCACCTGCTGGCGCGGAACATCGTGCCGCACGACCCGACCCGCACCGTGTGGGGCCGTCGCCCGGTCTCCGACCGCGGGCACGGCTTCGGCGAACTCCTCGTAGAGGGGATGTTCGTAACGCAGGCAGCACATCAGCCGGCCGCAGGCCCCGCTGATGCGCATCGGATTGAGGGCGAGGTTCTGCTCCTTGGCCATCCGCAGGCTCACCGGCTCGAAGTCGTTGAGAAAAGTAGCGCAGCACAGGTCGCGGCCGCAGGAACCGATCCCGCCTTGAACCCGGGCGCTGTCGCGGGCGGACAGTTGCCGTAGCTGGACCCGTGCCGCCAGCGTCCGGTTGAGATCCCGTACCAGCTCACGGAAGTCGACGCGGCCCTCCGCGCTGAAGTAGACCGTGTAGCCGCCGGTGGCCATCACGTGGTCGACGCCGACGATCTTTATCGGCAGGTCATGCTCACGGGCCAGGCGACGGGCCGCGACGCGCGCCCGGGCGCGCCGGCGCCGGGAGACCTGCTCGCGCTGGATGTCGGACGCGTCGGCCATCCCGACGAGCACCGGCAGGTCGCCGATGTCGTCGCTGACCCACTGGGGCGCCCACATGCAGGTGGCGACCTCGGGGCCCTCCTCGCTGGGGACGAGCACCCGGTCGCCGACCCGGGGGCTGCAGGAACCAGGATCGGCATAGTAGAGCTTGCCTCGTGGGGAGAACGCCACCGCGCACATCATCGGCATCCGACCGGTCACCTCCCTGCGCCCGCCCGCCGGGTCCCGCCCGGGCGGACATGGTCGAACGGCATGTCCGCGTCGCGATCAGGATATGCCCGGCCTTCCGCCCAGACAGGCCATTACGCCGGTTCGTCCCCACCGCGGATTGCGGGTCGCCGGTCGTCAGGCGTCGCGTAGTGCGAGGGTGAGCGACTCCACCGCGAGCAGCGGGACGAGACCGGGATTCCTGGCCAGCGACGCCCGGGTCGTGAGGACGGCCTCCAGCCGGCGCAGTGTCTGTTCCGGAGTGGAGGCCGCGGCGTATCCGGCGGCCTCGACGCAGTGATCAGGATGGATCGCGTCGACGCCGGCGTCGAGCTGTTGGACCAGGACATCCCGGTACAGCCCCGCGAGGTCCACCAGGGCTCGGTCCAGTGCATCGAGGACGGTGCGGCGACCTCGGCTCTTCTGGGTTCGCTCCAGCTCCTTGAGCGTCCCCGCGGCACCCCGCACCACCATCGTCCGGCCCTTGGCCCCCGCCTTCGGGGCCCGCGCGGACCTGGACTTCCCGCCGACCGCCGTGGCACCGACGCCGAGTGCGGTCTTCAGCGCCTCGGTCTCCACCTCGTCGCGTTCCGCATTCGCGGCCTCCGCGTCGGCATTCGCCGCGTTCACCAGATCGGCCGCCGCGGCCAGGCAGCCACCGACCTGGCCGAGCCGGGCCGGGATACGCAACACCGCCGCCCGGTTGGCCCGGACCCGCTCATCCGTGGCGAGCCGGCGCGCCAGGGCCAGATGGCCCTGGGAAGCCCGCGCCGCCGTCTCGGCGACCTGCTCGTCGACTCCCTCGCGAACCAGCGCGTCGCGGACGTCCGCGGCCGAGGGCAGCCGTAGCGCGACCGTCCGGCAGCGGGAACGGATGGTGGGCAGCACGTCCTCCACGGAGGGGGCGCAGAGCAGGAACACCGCCCGATCCGCCGGCTCCTCGAGGGCCTTGAGCAGGGCGTTCGCCGCGGCCTCGGTGAGCCGGTCCGCATCGGTGATCAGCAGGATGCGCCAGCGGCCGGCCGTCGGGGCGCTGGCAGCGTCGCGTACCAGCGCGCGCACGTCCTTCACGCCGAGCGAGAGCCCCTCCGGCTGCACGGTTCGCAGATCGGTGGCCGTGTCGGTGAGCACGGTGTGGCAGCCGGTGCACTCGCCGCAGCCCGGCGGCTCGTTCTCGCAGGTGAGGCTTGCGGCGAAGGCACGCGCCGCGTCCTGGTGACCTGCCCCGGCGGGTCCGGTGAACAGCCACGAGTGCGTCATCCCGGCACAGGCGGCGGCCGGCGCGCCGCCTCCACTCGCGAGCCCGGCACTCGCGGCGGACGCCGCGGCGCTCAGCATCGCGACCACCGCGTCCTGCCCGACGAGCGTCTCCCAGATCGTCACTGGGCCATCATCCCCAAGCCGCGTCGGTCCGGAGCGCGTCGGTCAGAGCACACCGAGCGGGACGGCCAGCCGATCGATGCGGCTGGCCATGAACGAGCGGATTTCGGCGTGGATCTCCTCCGGTGACCGCGTCGCGTCGAGCGGAAGATAACGATCGGGCTCCTTCTGCGCCAGCCGGCGGAACGCCTCGCGTACCCGGCCATGGAAGGTCAACTTCCCGGCGTCGTCCGCCTCGGCCGGGCCGTCCGGCGGCCCCGGCGGCGGACCGGGATACGCGGCCATCCGCATGCGGCGCAGGACGATCTCTGCCGGTAGATCCAACAGGACCGTGACGTCGGGAAGCAGCGCGTGCGTCGCCCACTGGGCGAGGACGGATAGCTCGTCGGTGCCGATGGCCCGGCTCACGCTCTGGAAGGCGATGAACGAGTCGACGTAACGATCGGTGATGACGATCGCTCCCCGGGCCAGCGCGGGTTCGATCACCCGCGCGACGTGTTCAGCGCGGTCCGCCGCGGTCAGCAGCGCCTCGGTCCGGGCGTGCAGCCGTACCGTCGGGTCGAGGAGCAGTTCCCGCAGGCCCGCTCCCAGCGCGGTGCCGCCGGGTTCGGAGGTCACCACCACCTCCCGGCCGGAGGAGGCGAGCCACGTCCGCAGCAGCTCCACCTGGGTGCTCTTGCCGGCGCCATCGACGCCCTCGATCGCGATGAACAGGCCGGCGTGGCGGGGACGTACGGCCGCCGGCTGCCGGCCGCGCAGCGCGTTCCACAGCTCGGGCCAGACCGCGGCTCCGGTCGGGTCGTCCATCTGCCGATAGGCGAACAGGCCGACCGCGACGGCGAGCAGCCCGCCGGCGAGCAGGACCGCGGTAACGCCGTCCGCGCGGACGTTGATATCGCCCCACAGATGGATCTCGTGCGAGCCGATGAGGCCAACGAGCCCGGGCGCGGCGGCGAGCACGAGCAGCAGGTCGATGCGGACCAGCGACTGCACCAGGGCGAAGGTGCGCCCCCGCAGCTCGTCGGAGACCTCGGCTTGGAGCAGAGTGTATCCGGTCACCCAGGCCACGCCGGCGAACGCCCCCACCGCGACCACGAGGATGCAGGCGATGACCAGGTTCGGGATGATCGCGACGATCACCAGGGTGATACCCGCCCCGGTCACGCAGACGCCGAACAGGCGAGTCCGACTGTAGTCGCCGAGCAGCCTGGGACCGGCGGCCATGCCGGCGGCGAGGCCGACGAACACCGCGCCGAAGAGCACCCCGTACGCGGAGTCGCCGCCGCCCAAGATCTCCACGTAGAGCCGGCCGAGGGCGATGACGCAGCCGGCGCCGGCGAACCCGCCCAGGATGCCCACGACGAGTCCGCGGACCAGTTTGTCCTGGCCGACGTAGCGCCATCCCTCGGTGATGGAGGCCAGGAACCCGGGCTCGGGGCCGGTCTCCGGCCGCGCGGCCCGTCCGATGCCCTTCAGTCCCCAGATCACGATTGCCGAGCCGAGGAACGTCGCCGCATTGAAGTACAACGCGAGATCGACCGAGGAGTCATGGAAGAACGACACGCTGGAGCCGAGCGTCCGTGAGATCGTCGCAAGCATCGTGAAGATCGTCGCGGCGATCGGGGCCGTGCCGTAGGTCATGATCAGGCTGAGGGTGTTGGCGGCTGCGAGCTGCTCCTTGGGGACCAGGTGCGGGACGCTTGCGTCCTTCGCCGGCGCCCACACCAGGGTGACCGCCTCCACCAGGAACGAGGCGATGAGCAGCCACTCGAGCGTTCCGATGATCGGGATCGACATGAACAGCCCGAACCGCATGACGTCCGTCACGACCATGGTCAGCCGGCGGTCTAGCCTGTCGGCGAGGGCACCGGCGAGTGGGCCCAGGATCAGGGCCGGCATCAACCGGACGATCAGCAGCGAGCCGATGGCGTACGCCTGCCCGGAGAAGCTCTCCTGGAGCTGGGTCACCAGTGCGGTGGTTGCCAGCAGACCCATCCAGTCACCCAGGCTGGACAGGCTGAGCTGAATCCACATCCGGCGGAACGCGGGGATCCGCAGGACGGCCCGGATGTCGCTGTCGCCTCCGGCGGCGATGGCGGACGGCAGCGGCGGCGAGGGAACCGTCGTCACCGGATGCCTGCTCGGCGAGCGGTGGGCCCGCGGTCGCCGGACGGGCCGGGGTGGGCGCCGCCCGGCGTCCCGATGCCCGGCTGCATGGTCGGTGGCCACAGGGTCTCCTCCGGACGTCTCGACCGGGGTGGTGGACCTGCCGGTCACATCGGACGGCCCTGTGTCACCAGATGTGGACTCCAAGTCGCCGACAGTGAACGCCGTGACCTCGGAAACCACCCGGGGCGCGTCCGCTTCTCCAGGTTCTCCAGGGCTCCTACCGATCGGCAGCGCCATCAGTCCGTCCGGCGGGTGCCACTGGACGACGAGCTACCGGAGCTACCGGAGCTACCGGAGCCATCGCCGTCGTCCGTCACCGTCTGGGCGGTCTTGGACCTGGCGGTGCCGGTCTTCGCGGTGCCGGTCTTCGCCGTACCCGGCTTGGCCTTGGTGGTTTTCGGGCCGGTCTTCGCGGTGCCGGTGCCGGTCTTGGCGGTGCCGGCTTTCGCGGTGCCCCGGGCAGAACGCTTCGCGGTGGCCGGTCCGCGGGCCCGACGGTCTGCCAGCAGCTCCGCGGCACGCTCATCGGTGATCGTCTCGACCGTGTCACCCTTGCGCAGACTGGCGTTGGTCTCACCGTCGGTGACGTAGGGGCCGAACCGGCCCTCCCGCACCACCATCGGCTTGCCGCTGGCCGGGTCGGTCCCGAGCTCTCGCAGCGGCGGGCTCTCCGCGGCCTGGCGCCGACCGCGGGCCTTGGGCTGGGAGAGCAGCACCAAGGCCTCGTCCAGGGTCACGGTGAACAACTGATCCTCGGATTCCAACGACCGACTTTCGGTGCCTTTCTTCACATATGGGCCATAGCGGCCATTCTGGGCGGTGACCTCCTCCCCGTCCTCCCCCGCACCCAGAATGCGCGGAAGGGTGAGCAACCGCACGGCGTCGTCGAGGGTCAGCGTCTCCAACGACATGCCACGCAGCAGACTGGACGTGCGCGGCGGGTCGGTGTCGGTGGTGACGTAGGGGCCGAAGCGACCCGCCTTCGCCGTGATGGTCGCCCCCGACGCCGGGTCGATGCCCAGCACCCGGTCGCCACTGGGCGCGGCCAGCAGCTCCAGCGCCTTGCCGACGGTGAGTTCGTCCGGTGCGAGATCGTCCGGCACGCTGGCACGGCGTTCCCCGTGCTGGACGTAGGGGCCGTAGCGGCCCACCCGGACGACCAGCAGGGTGCCGTCGTCGGTCTCGCCGAGGGGGATCGAGTTCACCTCGCGGGCGTCGATCTCTCCGAGCCGCTTATTGACCAGATGCTTCAGTCCGTCGGCGGCCGGGTCGGTGCCGTCGCCGGTTCCGAAGTAGAAGCGGGTCAACCAGTCGGTCGGGGCGGCCGTGCCGGCGGCGATGTCGTCGAGGTCGTCCTCCATCGTCGCGGTGAACCGGTAGTCGACCAGCCGGGTGAAGTGGTCCTCCAACAGGCCGACGACAGCGAACGCGACGAAGCTCGGCACCAGGGCCGAGCCCTTCTTCCACACGTAGCCGCGGTCCTGGATGGTGCCGATGATCGAGGCGTAGGTGGACGGCCGACCGATCCCGAGCTCCTCGAGCGTCTTGACCAGGCTGGCCTCGGTGAAGCGCGCCGGCGGGCTGGTGGTGTGCCCGCGGGGGGTCAGCGAGCGGGTGGTCAGTGGGTCGCCTTGGCGTACGTCCGGCAGCCGCCGCTCCCGGTCCTCCAGCTCCGCGTCTGGATCGTCGGCGCCCTCGACGTAGGCGCGCAGGAAGCCGGGGAAGGTGATGACCTTCCCCGATGCCGAGAACTCGGCGTCCTCCCCGGCGGACGAGGTCGCGCCGAGCCGGATCGTGGCGCTCGTGCCGCGGGCGTCCGCCATCTGGCTGGCCACCGTCCGCTGCCAGATCAGTTCGTAGAGCCGGTAGGAGTCGACGTCGAGCTCGCCACGAACCTCACCCGGGGTCCGGAAGTGGTCCCCGGCGGGTCGGATGGCCTCGTGGGCCTCCTGCGCGTTCTTGACCTTCTTGGCGTACGTGCGGGGGCGTGCCGGCACGTACTCCGGCCCGTACAGGCTCGCCGCCTGCGCGCGGGCCGCGGTCAGGGCGGTCTCGGACAGGTTCGTCGAGTCCGTCCGCATGTAGGTGATGTAGCCGTTCTCGTACAGCCGCTGCGCCACCTGCATCGTGCGCTGGCTGGAGAAACGCAGTTTACGGCCGGCCTCCTGCTGCAACGTCGAGGTCATGAACGGCGGGTACGGCGAACGGCGGTAGGGCTTGGTCTCCACCGAGCGCACCGTGAATGCGGCGTCGGCGAGCCGCTCGGCCAGCGACCGGGCGGCGGCCTCGTCCAGCCGCGTCACCCCGGAGGAGACGAGTTGCCCCGTCGGGGAGAAGTCACGGCCCGTCGCGATCCGGTTGCCGTGCAGGGCGACCAGGGTCGCCGGGAGCGGGGTCTTCTCGACCCCGTCGCCGCGGGCGGATCCGGTGCCGGGTCCGCCCGGCCCGGACCCCGGTGTGCCGTCCGCGTCCGACCACGCCTGGCAGGCGACGGTCGCCCCGAACAGGCCCTCGATGTTCCAGTACTCTGCCGAGCGGAACCGCATCCGGGCACGTTCCCGCTCCACCAGGATGCGGGTCGCCACGCTCTGGACCCGGCCCGCCGACAGCCTCGGCATGACCTTCTTCCACAGCACGGGAGAGACTTCGTAGCCGTAGAGGCGGTCCAGGATGCGACGCGTTTCCTGAGCGTGGACCAGGTTCTTGTCGATCTCGCGCGGATTGTCGACGGCCCGCTGGATCGCCTGGGGGGTGATCTCGTGGAACACCATCCGCTTGACCGGCACCGTCGGCTTCAGTGTCTGGAGCAGATGCCAGGCGATGGCCTCGCCCTCGCGGTCCTCATCCGTCGCGAGGTAGAGCTCGCTGGCGTCTTTCACGAGCGCCTTGAGCTTGCTGACCTGCGGTTTCTTGTCCGGCGTCACGATGTAGAGCGGTTCGAAGTCGTTGTCGACGTCGACGCCGAGCCGAGCCCACGGCTTGCCCTTGTGCGCGGCCGGGACATCGGCGGCACTGCGCGGGAGGTCACGGATGTGCCCGATGCTGGATTCGACCTGCCACCCCGGACCGAGATAGCCGGCGATCGTCTTCGCCTTCGCCGGCGACTCCACGATCACCAGGCGGTTGCCCGGGCCCCGGCCGGAGCCGGTGGCGCGGCTGCCGTGGGCGCCGCTGGCTCCGCCTGAGCCGTTCTCCGAATGGCCAGTCCCCGTTCGCCCGTTCGCCGTCCTGCTGTTTGCCGTCCGGCTGGTGGCGCCGACGGGTACGTCGGCGGATGCCTCGCTCGAGCCGGTCTCCGGCGGGAGCCCGGCCTCGGTGGGCTCGGCGACCGGTGCGGATGACCGCGCGGTCGCCCGTGTCGTCGTCTTCGTGCGCGCTGGCACTTCTCTCCTCGGTGCGACGTGCTCGTTTTAGTGCTCTGTGGGGCGAAAGCGTAGGTTGCTTCTACGGAGCGTAGGTCTCGAACATGGCGGATGTTGCGGAGGCGGAGCGCGTTACTGGATCTGGCGGGGGCGGTACGGGTGTCCGGCGGACGGTGGTCGTGCGGGTGGCGGCCGTCGGAGTGAGAGCGGTGCCTCGCAGCACCGTACGCCGCCATTCCGTCTCGCGGATCCTCCCGTCCTGGTATGGCGACCGTAGCCCGACGCTCACCCACTGCTTCTCCGATCCGATGTGGGTGGCGCGGATGGTCCGCCGGCGCATCACCCGGCCCACGGGCGGTGCCGATCCCGCATCCCGAGGTTCCATCGGTTCCCGAGGTTCCATCGGTGCGAAACAGCGCCGCCGACCCGCGTGGCCTCGTGCGAGCCGCGGGGGTCGGCGGTGACGGAACGATGTGGGTCAGGCGTTGATCTTCTCGCTGAGGATCGGTGTCGATTGTGTCATAGCGGGCACATCGTTGATCATTAAGCTCCGCCGCTTGGAGATAATGATCACGGCGGCGATGGCGGCGAGGGCGGCGAGGGCGACACCGATGCGCAGCCCCGTGTTCTCGTCCGCGCCCACCGAGTACTTCACGACTGTCGGAGCGATCAACAGGCTGACCAGATTCATCACCTTGAGCAGTGGGTTGATCGAAGGGCCGGCGGTGTCCTTGAATGGATCTCCCACGGTATCGCCGATCACCGTGGCCGCGTGGACCTCCGAACCCTTTCCACCGTGGTTGCCGTCCTCGACCATCTTCTTCGCGTTATCCCAGGCCCCGCCGGAGTTCGCGAGGAACACGGCCATCAGCACGCCGGCGGCGATGGCGCCGCCGAGGAACGCGCCGAGCGGCGGGTATCCCAGGCCGAAACCGACCGCGATCGGGGCGAGAACCGCCAGCGTCCCCGGTGTAATCAGTTCACGGAGCGAATCGCGGGTGCAGATGTCGACGACCGCACTGTAATCCGGCTTCTCGTCGCCGGTCATGATTCCAGGCCTGGACCGGAACTGGTTGCGCACCTCCAGGACGACCCGCCCGGCCGCGCGGCCCACCGCATTGATCGTGAGCCCGGAGAACAGGAAAACCACGGATGCCCCTATGGTGAGCCCGACCAGCGCGTCGGGGTAGGCGATGTTCAGGCCGCCAACGATGCCCCGACCCGCCTCGGGCAGCGCTCCGGCGTCGCGGAGAGCCGTCGTCACGGTGTCGGTGAACGAGCCGAACAGCGCGGAGGCGGCGAGCACCGCGGTGGCGATCGCGATGCCCTTCGTGATCGCCTTGGTGGTGTTGCCGACGGCGTCGAGCGAGGTGAGGATGGCTGCGCCCGCCTCGTCCATGTCGCCGGACATCTCGGCGATGCCCTGCGCGTTGTCGCTCACCGGCCCGAAGGTGTCCATCGAGATGATGACACCCACTGTCGTCAGCAGACCGGTCCCCGCCAGCGCCACCGCGAACAGCGCGATCGTGACGCTGCCGGAGCCGAGCAGGTAGGCGCCGAAGACCGCGGCACCGATGAGAAGCGAAGAATAGACCGCCGACTCCAGACCTACCCCGATTCCGGCGAGGATGTTGGTGGCCGGTCCAGTGAGCGACGCCTTTGCGATGTCCTGCACCGGCCGCCGGCCGGTCTCGGTGAAATACCCGGTGAGCAGCTGGATGGCGGCGGCGAGCACGATCCCGATCAGGACCGCGCCGATCGCGATCACTCGTGGATTGCCAGACTGGGTGCTCCCCTGCATCCCGGGGAAATCGGCGAAGCTCGCCGGGAGGTAGAGCAGCGAGACTGCGACGACGCCGACCGCGGACACCACCGCGGAGATGAAGAAACCCCGGTTGATGGCGGACATTCCGGTGCGGTCACCGGCCCGTGGCGACACCGCGAAGATTCCGATGACCGCGGTCACAACCCCGACCGCTGGGATGAGCAGGGGGAACACCAGGCCGCGTTCGCCGAACGCCTCGACCCCGAGAATCAGCGCCGCGACGAGCGTCACCGCATAGGATTCGAACAGGTCGGCGGCCATGCCGGCGCAGTCGCCGACGTTGTCGCCGACGTTGTCGGCGATCGTCGCGGCGTTGCGGGGATCATCCTCGGGAATCCCCTGTTCCACCTTGCCAACCAGGTCCGCCCCGACATCGGCGGCCTTGGTGAAGATCCCTCCGCCTACTCGCATGAACATCGCGAGCAGAGCGGCGCCGAATCCGAATCCCTCCAGGCCCTGGGGGGCGGTGTCCCGGAAGACGAGGACCACAGCCGCCGCCCCCAGGAGCCCGAGACCGACGGTGAACATCCCCACCACCCCGCCGGTGCGGAAGGCGATGCGGACGGCGGCTCGTTCCCCTCGGGTCATGGCGGCGGCCGCGGTGCGGGTGTTGGCCCGGGTCGCCAGCGACATCCCGACGAATCCGACCAACGCGGAGAAGATCGCACCGACCACGAAGAAGATCGACCGACCGATCTTTGCTCCAGTGTTCTCGGCTGGCAGGAGCAGTAGTACGAAGGGGATGACGACGACGAATCCCGCGAGTGTGGTGAACTGCCGTCTGAGATAGGCTGCGGCGCCCTCCTGGACCGCCCGGCCGACCTCCACCATCCTCGGGGTGCCCGGACTCGCCGCCAGTACCTCACGAACCAGATAACCGGCAACAAGCAATGCGAGGGCTGCGACTATCGCCACACCGGCGACCAGTCCGAGGGCTCTGCCGCTAAGGTCAATTCCAGCACCCTCGGCCTGTAGGGCTTGGATCGAGGACATGGCTCCTCCCGGTCTGCTCTGTGCGCCCTCCGTGAGGGTGCCGGTGCTCTTGGGCGCCCTCACGGCGGTCGCCACGGCATCGAGACGGTCACGGTCACGCGCCGCATCCGGCGACGCTTTGGGCGAGATCGGCCGATTCTTCCCATTTCTAGACATCTGACCGGTCTCGCGGGGAGCACCAAGGGAATCATGGATGGTTGGATCAGCCGTCCATGAGATGCGGCGGAGTCTATCCACACGTCTGTGACGTGCGCTCGTTTTTCGGTAGCGGCGGCCCGGGTCGCGTGCTCTCGGGTACCTCTCACCGCCCTGGCGATAATCCGGAAACGGGTCGATTCGGGAATATTCGGTTTAAAAAGATCACTTGTGCTATTGCTGACATGGCAGACTGGCGCCGTGGCTCCACCTCAATGTCAGGTTCTAGGTGCCCCGCCTTCGGAACCTGGCGCGGGGCACATGGCGGCACGGTCGGAGGCTGGAACAGTCGCCAGGCCCAGGCAGGGAGACCGGAGAGGTCCTACACCGCGGATTCGCAGGGATCCGATGTGGCGCCGGTGTGCCAGGTCATCGCGACAACCGTACCCACGCCGTCGGGGCCGCGCCTGATCTCGATCTCGTCGACGAGTCCCTCGATGAGGGCGAGTCCGAGCCCCGGTGGGAAACCGGAGTTGTCCTCCGAGAGATCGTCGTCCGCCGGTTCCGCCCAACCTGGCGGCTGAGTCGACTCGGATTCGAGTTCGAGCAGGGTGGTCGCGGTGACGAGGCCACCGTCCGGACCGGGGGCGACCTCGTCTCCGGTTCTACCGCAGTCGGCCACCGTGATGGTGAAGGAATCGGCGCCGTCGATGAGCGCGACATGCACCGGGGCCTGCGGCGCATGCTTGCGGTTGACGCGCACCGCTCGGGTGCATGCCTCCGTCACCGCAAGTTTGATCTCGTCGGCCGCGCTGACCGGAACTCCTGCGCGCCGGCTGACCGCCGTCGCGATCATCCTGGCGGTACGAACGTGCCCGTTCAGGGCAGCGAACCGCAGCTCAACGGTGGGCATACGGCGGGCCTGCCTTTCGCGAAAGAGTGATGTCCGGCTCAGTCGCTCGCGGCAAGGGCTTCCTCGACGGAGGAGTGGATGGGGAAGACCTTGGTCAGGCCGGTGATCCGGAAAATCTTCAGGATGCGCTCCTGAGTGCAGACCAGACGCAGTGAACCCTCGTGCGCACGCACCCGCTTGAGCCCGCCGACGAGGACCCCGAGGCCCGTCGAATCGAGGAACTCGACGCCTTCCATGTCGACGACGAGGTGGTATGACCCCCCGGACACGAGATCGATGAGCTGCTCGCGAAGCTTCGGCGCGGTGTAGACGTCGATCTCGCCGCCCACCACCACGACCGTGTGGTTGCCTTCTTGGCGTGTCGTGAGGGACAGGTCCACGGATCCTCCTTGTGTGCCTCCGGCCGTCCCGTGCTTCGGGCGACCGACATCACGGCGCCATTACCCTCCCACGAGGAGGATCAATCCGGTGTGCCGCGACACAGATCGCGGGTCCGGTGTTGCGGCGTCGCCGGCTGATGACGTCTGATGACGTCTGATGACGTCTGATGAAATGTATCCTCGATCTTAGCGCTCGTGTGGGGGCCGACCGACTGCATCGGCGGTTTCGACGCAGCTGGTCCCGCGGGGACACTCTGTGGTTCGCCTGTCGTCTTGTCGTCGGCATCGCTGCCCGTAGCCACGCCGAGATGTTCCCCGGACCGGGATCCCGGATCCTCGGGCTCGATCGGCCGGGGGCCCGAGAGGGCGATGCTCCGGGGGTTTGTCCGGCTGAAGGGCGCCGTGACCGCGTCGAGACGCATATCCTCGATCGTCGTGGGCTCGCCGGTGGATGTCGACGGTGCGGACACGGCCCTTGCCGGGCTGCGCCGCGACGTGCGACGAGCGCGGTGCATGACGCACATCGAGCGCGTCCCTGCCCGGGACGGCTGCCCGGCGCCATGGCCGGACTGGATCGATCCGGTCCTGCGGGGACGGTGGACGGCCGCTGGGATCGCGAGCCCCTGGAGCCACCAGGCGGCTGCCGCCGAGGCCGCGTACGCCGGGCGCAGCGTGGTGCTGGCGACCGGCACGGCCTCGGGCAAGTCGTTTGGCTATCTGATGCCGGTGCTGTCCCGGCTGCTCGCCGAGCCCGGTGCCCGGGCACTCTACCTGGCGCCCACGAAGGCGCTGGCCCACGACCAGCTTAGAGCCGTGCGGTCGCTGCGGCTCACCGGTATCCGGGCCGCCGCGTTCGACGGGGACACGCCGGCGGCCGAACGGGACTGGGTCCGGGCGCACGCCGGCCTGGTCCTGACCAACCCCGACATGCTCCACCGTGGCATCCTGCCCTTCCACCGGCGGTGGGCCCAGTTCCTGCGCGGCCTGCGTTACGTCGTCGTCGACGAGTGCCACGGCTACCGAGGGGTATTCGGCGCACACGTGGCCGCGGTGATCCGCCGGCTGCGGCGGATCTGCGCGCGCTACGGGACCGATCCGGTGTTCCTGCTCGCGTCCGCGACCGTCGCCGATCCCGGGGTCTCGGCCGCACGGCTCACCGGCGTGGAGGTCGAGGTGGTCGACGTCGACGGATCTCCGCGGGGGCCACTGGACTTCGTGCTCTACGAACCTCCGCTGCTCACGGCCGGGCAGAGCTTGCCGGACCGGGAGGACCCGACCTCCGCGCCCGGCCCGGGCGAGAACGGCGCCCCCGTCCGCCGGTCGGTGACCGCCGAGTCCGCGGACCTGCTGGCGGACCTCGTCGCGGACGGTGTGCACACCCTGGTCTTCGTCCGCTCGCGACGGGCCGCCGAGGTGGTGGCGGTGACTGCCCGCCGCGAACTCGGTCGGATCGCTGCAGACCTCGCCGACCGGGTGGCGGCGTATCGGGCGGGCTACCTGCCGGAGGAGCGACGGGCCCTGGAGGAGGATCTCCGCTCGGGCGCCCTGCTCGGGGCGGCCGCGACGCCGGCACTCGAGCTCGGGGTGGACATCAGCGGGCTGGACGCCACCGTCACCGCCGGTTTTCCTGGCACGCTCGCCTCGCTCTGGCAGCAGGCCGGGCGCGCCGGGCGGGATGGCCGGCGATCGCTGGCCGTGTTGGTCGCCCGGGACGATCCGCTTGACACCTACCTGGTGCATCATCCCGAAGCCGTCTTCGGACGGCCGGTGGAGGCCAGCGTCTTCGACCCCGACAATCCCTACGTGCTTGCTCCGCACCTGGAGTGCGCCGCGGCCGAGTTGGCGCTGACCGAGGCGGATCTGGCGTTGTTCGGACCGACCGCTGCGTTCGCCGTCGACGACCTGGTCCGCCGAGGACGGCTGCGCCGCCGGCCCACGGGCTGGTTCTGGACGCAACGGGCCCGGCCGGATGTGGACATCCGAGGGGCGGGAGGACCACCGGTTCGCATCGTCGAAGCGCGGACCGGCTGGCTCCTGGGCACCGTGGACGCCGCGACCTCGCACACGACGGTGCACGCTGGCGCGGTCTATCTTCACCAGGGATCGAGCTTCGTGGTCGAGGACCTCGACCTCGAGGAATCCGTCGCGTTCGTATGCGAGTCGACGCCGGAATGGACGACCACCGCGCGTGACCACACCGACATCAGGGTGGTGGAGTCGTCGCGATCCCGGGTGCTGCCCGACGTGGAGGTGCACCTCGGCGTGGTCGAGGTCACCAGCCAGGTCGTCGGATACCAGCGGCGGCTGATCGCGACGGGCGAGGTGCTCGGGCAGGAGCCTCTCGATCTGCCGCCGCGTCAGCTGCGAACCCGGGCCGTCTGGTACACGCTGTCCGACGACCTGCTTGCCCGAGCCGCGATCGAGCCGGCGGACGTCCCCGGCGCCGTCCACGCCGCCGAACACGCGGCGATCGGTCTGCTCCCGCTGTTCGCGACCTGTGACCGTTGGGACATCGGCGGTGTCTCGACCGCGCGCCATCCGGACACCGAACGCACCAGCGTCTTCGTCTACGACGGACACGCCGGCGGGGCGGGTTTCGCCGAACGGGGATTTCTCCGAATCGGTGCCTGGCTGGCTGCGACCCGGGACGCGATCGAAGCGTGTGAGTGCCCGGCGGGGTGCCCGTCGTGCGTCCAGTCGCCCAAATGCGGAAATGGCAATGAGCCGCTCGATAAGGCGGCTGCCTGGCGGCTCCTCGCCGCGGTGACCGCCATGATCGGCTAGCCCCGTGACCACTTCGCCGCGGCGTGGTTCCCCCGCGACCGGACCCGGGTATGTCGGCCAGATCGGCTTTTCTCCGTCGTTTATGCCAACGTCCATGGTTTTGGAGGTCTCGGTGGTAACCGTCGGTTTCGTGCTGTTGCTGGTGGCTGGAGTTCTCACCGCGGATCTCGTGTTGGAGAACAGCGGCCACACCGATGTCCTGATCATGGGGCAGATGCTCTCGTTCGACATCTGGGGCCTGTTCGTCCTCGGCCTGGTAACGGGAGTGCTGGTAGCGGCCGGCGTGCAGCTCTTCCTGCAGGGCCTCGCGCGGGATCGCCGCCGCCACCGGATGGAACGCCAGCGCGCCCGGGAGATGGAGGCGCTGGTGCGTTCCGCGCCAGCCGCGCCCGCCACCAGCGCCCCCCGGTCCGTCGAAGCCGACACCGGCGGGGCACGAACCCGGACGGCCCCGCCCCAGGCGCGTCCGGCGGCCGCTCCGATGCCCGCGACTGCTCCCACTGCAGCGTCCTCGGGCCAGATCATCACCCATCCCCACCGGGGCGACCGGATCGTCGCCCGCGTCGCTGATCTGCGGCGCCGTGACAGTGGCGGTGATGCGGCGAGTGGCGCCGCCCAACCTCGCGAGGGCATCCGTTCCGGAACCGGGTCGTCCACGCCGACTGGGAAGTAGACACCCTCCGCTCCTCCCCACGGCCCGGCACGGGCACGGGCGGACAGCTCCGGGAGCGGGCCGAGTACCGCCGGTAGGCGCGCGAGGACCGTCACCTCGACGGCGTTGCCGTTGACCCGGCAGGCCGCCAGCCGCGCCCCGTTGGCTGCGCTGACCTCGTCGGCCCGCGCGCACATCGTCCGCTGGTTGGTGGGCGGCATCGCTGCGGCCGCGAGGGCGGCGAGATCCGCCGCTCCAGCGGCCCGCTGCCGGACCGTGCTGATCACCGTCACGGTGAACGCGACGCTCACCAGCGAGAGCAGCGCGAACAGGACGGCCAGCAGCCATACCGTCGCGGACCCTGCATCGGGGGCCGCGGCGGACGGCGCTACCCCCGGCGTGACGGTCGGCAGCGTCCTCAGCCGGCGCGTCCCGCTCACGACGCCATCCGGGCCGGGCATCCGGTGGGGGCATCGGACGGAAGATCGGCCGTCGCTTCGACGGGGGTGACGGCCCGCGCCGCCACCTCGATGCCGGGAACCAGCCGGCTGACGCCGATGCCACCGACGTGCACCGACACCTGTACCTCGAGCCGACCCGCGCCACGGTGCAGCGTCACGGTGGAGCCGACGGGTGCCGCCTGGATCACCACGGTATGCACGGCCGAATCCGGCTCCCCCCTGGCAGCCAAGCGGGCGCCGATGCGTGCCGCGTCGGCGCATCGGGCCTGGGCTGCGACGGCACCGAGCATCCAGGCGGCCAGGAAGAAGACGACGAACAGTGAGGGCAGGCCGATCGCGAGCTCGGCGGTGGCCTGGCCGCGGTCCGGCCCGCGGACGGATCTCCCACGTCGACGGGTCACCGGCCGCGGCGGCCGCTGGGAGGAGCGCACAGGCATCACGGCCGCGCTCAGAACGCCACGGTCAGCGCGCGCTGCACCACCGAGGAGACCAGCGACCGGGTCGCGGAGCTTGACACCACCGCGTAGAGGACGCCGGCGAACGCCACGGCCGCAAGCGTGCCGACCGCGTACTCGGCGGTGGACATGCCGTGGTCGCGGGCCTGGACGGCCGGGCGCCACACGCTGAGGAGCCGCCGGGACACCGGCCATCGTGACAGGCGTCGGCACGAGGAGCGGGCTGCCAGGAACATGAGAACTACCTCCGGGACAGGGGAGGATCGGGATCGAGCGATGGGTCAGGCCTGGATGCTCGGCGCCGCGGTGGCAGCTGGATGATCGGGACTTCAGGCCGGCAACAGCGCGGGGACGGATCCGAGGACCATGGGGACCACTCCGAGCAGGAGAAAAGCGGGAAGGAAGCACAGGCCCAGGGGCGCGACCGCCAGGACACCTGCCCGACGAGCCGCGGCGATGCTCTCCGCGTGGGCTTCGTCCCTGGCACGATCGGCCAGTCGGGTGAGAGTGGCGGCGAGCTTCGCCCCGGACGTCTCCGCGCGATCGAGCGCCATGATCGCTGCTCGCACCATCCTGGCCCGCCGGGATGGCGGGGTCACGCGTCCGCGGCGAGCCCATCCGGGCAACCGGTCGGTGAGCTGGGGAGCATGACTCGCGGCCATCAGTCGCTCGCAGGCGGCGCCCACCGTGGCGCCCGCCGCGAGTGCATCGCCTACGGAGCACAGTTCCGCGCCCAACACACCACCGGTGGCGGCGCCGACGGCCCGCACCGCCGACACGATGGTCCCCCCGCTGCGCAGACACGCCGCGATCAGGTCCAGCGCCAGGGGAAAGTCGGCGAGGAACCGGTCGTGCCCCGCGGCGGAGGTCGGGGGCGCGACGCCCGTTGCATCCACGGCTACCGGCCCTCCCCGTCGCTCCACGCCGTCCGCCAAGGAATC
>NZ_CDWTMO010000025.1:0-34602 GCF_977946435.1 Frankia sp. CgKIO3
CTCCCGCTCCGGCTGACCGCCGCCCCGGCTACCCTCGCCCCGGCTGACCAGCGCCCGACGCGGCCGCGCGCCGCCTGGCGGCGTCACAACGGCCCTCACCTGCGTAGCACGGCGAGGCTCGCGCGCAGCAGTGCCGCGGCGTCGGGCGGGGCGCCGCCGGTTCCCGCGCCGGCCCCGGCCCGGGAACCCGGGGCACCTTCCTTGCCCGGGACGTCTCCCTCGCCCGGGACGGCACGCTCGCCACCCGCAGCGGCGCCCTCGCCGGCGGGCGCGGCCAGGACCACGAGCGCCCGCGACACGGCGTCGTCGGCCTCACGACCCGAGTAGCCCAGGCCCACCAGCGCCTCCCGCACGGTCGCCGCGACCCCGACGGCATCGGCCGGCACCGGTTCCGGTCCCGACGTCGGGCGCGGGCCGGGCAGCGGCGCACCACCACTCGGCGGACCGAGCCGGTCCCGCAGGTCCAGGACGATGCGCTGCGCACCCTTGCGCCCGATACCGGGGACCTTCGTCAGCACCGCGAGATCCTCCTCGGCAACGGCGCGGCGCACCGTGTCGGGATCGTGCACTCCGAGCACGGCCTGGGCGAGCTTGGGCCCGACCCCGGCCGCGCTCTGCAGGATCTCGAAAACGTCGCGCGCATCGACGTCGGCGAAGCCGTAGAGGGTCAGCTCGGTCTCGCGCACGATCAGGGTGGTGGCGAGGGAGGCGGACTCCCCCACCCGCAGCCGCGACAGCGTCGACGGCGAGCAGTGGACGAGCAGGCCCACCCCGCCGACCTCGATGACGGCGGACAGCGGGGTCAGCGCGGTGACCGTGCCGGTCAACGACGCGATCATCAGGTGGATCCGCCCGGCGCGGCGGAACGGAACCGGGCCAGCGCCGGCCCGCGCCACAGGTGGCAGAGCGCCAACGCGAGGGCGTCCGCCACATCGGCCGGGCGTGGCGTCTCGGTCAGCCCGAGCAACCTGGTGATCATAAAACTGACCTGCGCCTTGTCCGCCCGGCCGCTGCCGGTCACCGCGGCCTTCACCTCACTGGGCGTGTAGAGACCCACCGGCAGGCCCCGCCGGGCGGCCAGCATGATGGCGACCGCCCCGGCCTGCGCGGTACCCATCACGGTACGCATGTTCGCCTGGCTGAAGACCTTCTCAACCGCGACCGCCTCCGGACGGGTGCGATCGAGCCAGGCGTCGATGCCGTCGGACACGGCGCACAACCGTTCGGCGACCTCGGCGGTGGCGGGGGTGCGCACCACCCCCACCTCGACCAGGCGGGCCCGGACACCGAGGCCACCGTCGACGACCCCCAGGCCACACCGGGTCAGCCCGGGATCGACCCCCAGCACCCGCATCCACCCTCCCGACCGCACGTTCACAAGAACATTCGTTCGATTCTAGGGGCGGCGACGCAACCGGACATCCACGACACGCCCAACAGATCGCCTGAGAAGACAATCAGCTGCCGACTAGCTCCATCACGTCGTCGGAGATGTCGGCATTGAACCAGACGTTCTGGACGTCATCGAGATCCTCAACCGCCTCGATGAGCTTGAGGACCTTGGCGGCGGGTTCGGCCTCCAGCGGCACGCTCACGCTCGGCAGCCAGGAGATGTCCGCGGAGGTGACCGCCAGGCCGGCGCCGGTGGCGGCCACCCGCACGGCGTGCAGATCGGTCGCCTCGGAGACCACCTCGAAGGCCTCCCCGACGTCGTTGACCTCCTCCGCGCCGGCGTCGAGCACGGCGAGCAGTACGTCGTCCTCGGTGAGGCCGGCGGTCTTCTCGATAAGCACGACACCCTTGCGGTTGAACAGGTACGACACCGACCCCGGGTCGGCCACCGTGCCGCCGTTACGGGTGATCGCCACCCGGACATCCGACGCCGCCCGGTTACGGTTGTCGGTCAGGCACTCCACGAGGATCGCCACCCCGCCCGGGCCGTACGCCTCATAGGTGATGTCCTCGTAGTTCACCCCACCGGCGAGCTCGCCGGAACCCCGCTTGACGGCCCGTTCGATGTTGTCGTTCGGCACGGACTGCGACTTCGCCTTGGCGATGGCGTCGGCGAGGGTCGGATTGCCCGCGGGGTCTCCGCCGCCCGTCTTGGCCGCCACCTCGACCGTCTTGATCAGTTTGGCGAACAGCTTGCCCCGGCGGGCATCGATGACCGCCTTCTTGTGCTTGGTGGTCGCCCACTTGGAGTGGCCGCTCATGACCTGCCTCTCTTGCGCCCGATCATCGACCGGACCCGGACGATCGGACGCTGTCGACGAATAGCCGGTGCACCCGGGCATCACCGGTCAGTTCCGGATGGAACGCGGTGGCCAGCAGCGGCCCCTGGCGGACCGCCACCGGCGCCTCGGCGACACGGGCCAGGACCTCGACCGCGTCTCCTGCCTTTTCTACCCATGGTGCCCGGATGAAGACCGCGTGCACAGGTGGCCCCGCCACCCCGACGACCTCGAGGTGTGCCTCGAACGAGTCCACCTGCCGGCCGAAGGCGTTACGCCGGACGACGATGTCCAGTCCGCCGATCAGTGGTTGATCCGGCCGGCCGCCCACGACGTCCCGCGCGAGCAGGATCATGCCAGCACACGAACCGAACACGGGCAACCCCGCGGCCACCGCCGCCCGCAACGGCTCCAACAGCTCGAACACGCGCAGCAACCGGCCGATCGTGGTGGATTCACCCCCGGGCAGGACGAGCCCGTCGACCTCGGCAAGCTCCACCGCGTGGCGCACCGCCACCGGCCGCGCGCCGGCCTCGGTGAGCGCCCGGGCATGCTCGCGCACATCCCCCTGCAACGCGAGGATGCCGATCCGCGGGCCACTCACCAGCCGCGGTCGGCGTAGCGGGCTTCCGGGGGAAGCTCGGTGACGTTGATGCCCACCATCGCCTCGCCGAGGCCCCGGGAGACCTTCACCAGAACGTCGGGATCCTTGAACATGGTGGTCGCCTCGACGATGGCCCGGGCGCGGCGCGCCGGGTCCCCGGACTTGAAGATCCCGGACCCGACGAACACCCCGTCCGCGCCGAGCTGCATCATCAGCGCCGCGTCCGCCGGAGTGGCGATACCGCCGGCGGTGAACAGCACGACGGGCAGCCGGCCGAGCCGGGCCACCTCGGCGACCAGCTCGACCGGGGCGCGCAGCTCCTTGGCCGCCGCGTAGAGCTCCTCGGCGGGCAGCCCCGACAGCCGGGCGATCTCCGCCCGGATGGTACGCATGTGCACCACGGCGTTGGACACCTCGCCGGTGCCCGCCTCACCCTTGGAGCGGATCATCGCCGCGCCCTCGGCGACCCGGCGCAGTGCCTCCCCCAGGTTGGTGGCCCCGCAGACGAACGGCACCGTGAAGCGCCACTTGTCGATGTGGTGGTGCGGGTCGGCGGGCGTGAGGACCTCGGACTCGTCGACGTAGTCCACCCCGAGCGCCTGCAGCACCTGTGCCTCGACGAAATGCCCGATCCGGGCCTTGGCCATGACCGGGATGGAGACCGCCTCGATGATCTCCAAGATCATGTCGGGGTCGCTCATCCGCGCCACCCCACCCTGCGCCCGGATGTCGGCGGGAACCCGCTCCAGCGCCATCACCGCGACGGCGCCGGCGTCCTCGGCGATGCGGGCCTGCTCGGCGGTGACCACATCCATGATCACGCCGCCCTTGAGCATCTCCGCCATGCCGCGCTTGACGCGGGCGGTACCGGCCTGCCGGGCGGAGTCGATCGCCGGGCCGGCGGCGGGGGCAGTCTGGCCCTCGGGCATGATGTGCCGTCTCTTTTCGCTGGGTCGGGTCGCCAGGGCCGCGGGGTACCGGCATGTCTGGCACCTGCATGCCGGCTACCCCGCCGGATGGTTCCCGTGCGGGTGGGTCGGTTTTCCATGGTACGGCGATCTCGCGACTGGCCGAGCCGTCAGGAGGCCAGCCCCGGCAGGTCGCCGCGAGGGACGCCCTCGCCGCGGATCGGCAGGGCGTCATCGATCTCGAAGTAGCCGGGGGGCAACCGACGGCCGGCCAGGTGCGCCATCCGCACCACGCGCCGGCAGGCGAGTGCCCGCAGGTCGCGGACCGCGTCGTTGTGGAACTGCCGGGCGAGCGCGACCCGGGCCGCGCAGGAGTCGACCGCATGCAGCTCGGCGGGGTGGTGCTGGCCTGCCGCGGCGACCTCGGCGGACCGTAACGCCCGGCTCAGGGCATTCTCGCTCTGCTCGACCGCGGCGTCCAACGCCCCCCCGGCGAGCAGGCCTGGATAGGCCGTTCGGGCCCGGGCCACGCTCTCACCCAGCTCGGCCAGCTCACACCGCAGGGCCAGCTCGCGCGCGGCGTCGGCGCGGGCGACCAGGTGCGCCACCAGCCCGCCGCGGGCGTCCGCGACCCGGGCCGCGAGTCGGTCGAGCCGAGTGGCCAGCCAGGTCAGATAGGTCGCGATCGCCACCACCAGGGCGACCACCACCACGACGACGGTCATCCCGCGCAGCGTAACCAACGGCCGAATGTGACGTGGCTCTAGGTACCGGGACAGGTCAGTTACCGGGGCAGGTCAGTCCCCACTCCTCGCGTCGCCCCGGACCGGCGGCTGCGTCGCCGTCGCGACCGACACCCGCATGTCCCCGGAGACCATCTGGTACACCCCGACGATCCGCTCGGCGATGACCCGCCAGTCGTAGGCGGCGGCGACGGCGCGACCGCGTTCCACCAGCCGCGCGGCGCCGGCGGGATCACGTAGCACCTGGGCCAGGGTCGCGGCCAGCTGCGCGGGATCGCCGACGTCGAACAGCCTGCCGGCGCGCCCGTCATCGAGGACCCGGCGGAAGGCGTCGATATCGCTGGCCACCACCGGGGTCCCGGTCGCCATCGCCTCGAGCAGCACGATCCCGAAGCTCTCCTGACCGGTATTCGGGGCGCAGTAGACCTGCCCGGAGGCGAAGACCCGGGGCTTGTCGGCGTCGGAGACCATGCCGACGAGGCCGACCCGCGAGCGCAGGGCGGGCTCCAGCCGGGCCCGCACCGCCGCCCCGTCACCGGGCCCCGCCACCAGCAGCCGGACACCGTCGATCTCGGCGGCGAGCGCCGGCAGGGCGGCTAGCAGCACGTCAAGGCCCTTGCGCGGCTCGTCGATGCGCCCGAGGAACACGACGGTGGGCCGCCCGTCGTCGTAGCCAGGCAGGGGCCGGGCGCCGGCGAAGTTCTGCACCGCCACCCCGTTCGGGATCAGGACGGCGTCGGCGCCCAGATGCTCGACGAGGGTGCGCCGGGCCGCCTCGGAGACCGCGATCCGGGCCCGCAGCTTCTCGAACGACGGCTGCAGCGCGCCGTGGGCCGCGGTGAGGAACCGCGACCGGGGGTTGGCGGTGTGGAAGGTGGCGACGATCGGCCCGTCGGCCAGCATGCAGGCCAGGAGGCTGACGCTGGGCGCGGTCGGTTCATGGGCGTGCAGGACATCGAAGTCGTGCTCACGCAGCCAACGGCGGACCCGGGCGGCCGAGACCGGGCCCATCAGAAGCCGGGCAACGGAGCCGTTGTAAGGCAACGGTAACGCCCGGCCCGCGTCCACCGCGTAGGGCGGCAGGGTCCGTTCGTCGTCCACCGGGGTGATGACGGATACCTGGTGACCGGCGGCGATCAGGGTCTCGGCGAGGTCACGCACGTGCATCTGGACCCCGCCCGGTACGTCCCAGGCGTAGGGGCAGGCCAGACCGATCTTCACGGCGGCGTCATCCGTCGTCACGCCAGATCCGCTGGAGCATGTGCCAGTCCGCGGGGTGCGCGGCGATGCCGGCGGCGAAGGCGTCCGCAAGTCCCTGCGTCATCGTCGGGATGTCGCTCGGCTCGACGGCGGGATGGATCCGCCCGCTCCACCCGTCATGATCGAACCAGAGCGTGGCGGGCAGCAGCGTCGCCCCGGTGCGCAGCGCGAGCGCCGCGGGCCCGCCGGGCATGGTGGCCGTGGCGCCGAAGAACCTCACCGGGATCCCGCCGCGAGAGAGATCCCGGTCCGCGAGCAGGCAGAGCATCCCCCCGGCCAGCAGGCGCTCGGTGAGCAGGTCGAACGGGGGAGCCTGCCCGCCAGTCAGCGGGACGACCTCCATGCCGAGCTCCGAGCGGAAGGCCAGGAACCGCTCGAAGAGCGCCTCCGGCCGCAGGCGTTCGGCGACGGTCGTGAACGGCACGCCATTCGCCACCAGCCAGGCGCCCGCCTGCTCCCAGTTACCCATGTGCGGCAGCGCCACGATGGTCCCCTTCCCGCGGGCGTGCGCATCCCACAACCGATACTGGTCCAGCAGCCGCAGCCGGCCGACGACGCGGTCCAGACCGATCTCCCGGAGGCGGAACACCTCCAGCCAGTACCGCGCGTAGGAGCGCATCGCCGCCCGGGTCAACCGGTCCAGATCGGTTCCCGGCGGCGCCACTCGGGCGAGGTTCGACCGCAGCCGGCGCACCCCCCGCCCGTCGCGGCAATAGGCCAGGTCGGCGCCGAACCGGAACGCCGCGGCGGCCACGGGGTGCGGGAGCAGCCGGACGCCGCGCCAGCCCAGCGTGTAGGCGAGGTCGGTGAACCGCCCGGCCGCCGTCGCCCGCCCGCCCGCCGTCAACGCTCGGCCCTTCGTCGGATCGTCTCGATGACCGCTCAGCGGCCGTTGCGGCGGGGGCCGAAGGCGGCCGCGGCCCGGGACGCGGCCGTGGTCCGGGACGCAGTGGCCGGGGCCGCCCTTGACGTCGGCGGGGAGGGCGGGTCTCCCGCGCGGTACCACTGCCGGTAGACGTGGACGACCCGCTGGACGACCGTCAGCATGGTGGCACCGACAAGGAACCACAGCGCCGCGGGCAGGAGGTAGGGCACCCCGATGCCGTACAGCCCGGCGGCGACCAGCAAGATCAGCAACCGCTCGCCCCGTTCGGCGAACCCCACGTCACAGGTGAAGCCGAGTCCCTCGGCGCGGGCCTTGACGTACGAGGTGATCAAACCGGCGACCAGGCAGATCAGGGCCGCACCCGCCAACGGCAGGGAATCGCCGTCGCCGGCGTACCAGAGGACGAGCGATCCGAAGATCGCGCCGTCGCCGACCCGGTCGGACGTGGAGTCGAGAAAGGCCCCCCACTTGGAGGAGATGCCGCGGGCGCGGGCGATGACCCCGTCGATCAGGTCCGAGAAGACGAACAGCGTGATCACTACGGCGCCGAGGAAGAACACCCCGCGGGTGAAGAACCCCAGAGCCCCGCCCGCGACCCCGACCATGCCGATGATCGTCACGGCGTCCGGTGACACCGACGACCGGGCGGCCCACTGGCTCACCGGGTCGAGCAACTTCTGGATCTGCGGTCGTGCCTTGCTAGCGAGCATGTCCGTCCCGTCGTCCCGCGTGGTCGTCCGCGTGGTCGTCCCACGTGCGCCCGGCTTCGGGCGGTCTTCACAGTACAGCCGCCACGATCCGCGCATTCCCGACCACGGCCGCCCTCGGGCTTGTGTCCCAGGTAACAGGGGAGGACGCTGCCGTTACCGAACAGGCCGTTACCTCCCAGTCAAGGAGGCGAGGATGTCATCAGCCTCGTGCGATGTGCGCAACGTCGTCCTGGTAGGCCACACCGGTGCGGGCAAGACGGCTCTGGTGGACCGTCTGCTCGCCACCGCCGGGCCGCCGGACCGCCAGAACGGCGACCGTCAGACCGCCCAGACCAGCTACGTCGGCCACGCCGATCCCGAGCGTCGCCCGGCACGGTCGGTCAGCCTCACCCTGTGTTCGGTCAGTCACCGCGGGCTTACGATCAATCTTCTGGACACCCCGGGCTATCCCGACTTCGTGGGCGAGCTGCGGGCGGGCCTGCGGGCCGCCGACGCCGCTCTGTTCGTCGTCAGCGCGGTCGACGGGGTGGATGGCGCGACCAGCATGGTGTGGGCGGAGTGCGCCGGGGTCGGCATGCCCCGCGCGATCGTGCTCACCCATCTCGACCATCCCCGGGCCGATTTCGCAGCGGCCGTCCATGGCTGCCAACGGGCCTTCGGGGCCGGCGTGCTGCCGGCCTACCTGCCCGAGCGGGAGGCCGGCGCCTCGATGCGGCTGGTGGATCTGCTGTCCGGGCGAGTGCTGGAGTACCCGGGCAGCGGCCGCCAGGAACTCGCGACCCCGGCCGGCCTCACCGGCCGGTACGCCTCCGCCCGCGCCGCCCTGGTCGAGGGGATCATCGCTGAGAGTGAGGACGAGACCCTCCTCGACCGGTACCTGTCCGGTGATGAGCCCGACACCAAGCTCCTGCTCGGCGATCTGGAGACCGCGGTCGCCCGCGGGACGTTCTTCCCGGTGTTGCCGGCCGGTCTGCTTCCGGGTTCGACCTCGGGCCCGGGCGCCGCGGCAGGGGGCGATCGGGGCAGCGGGCGGGCCGGCGGTTTCGGCTCCGTCGAGTTGCTGGACCTGTTCGTGCAGGGGTTCCCTTCACCGCGGGAGCATCCCCTGCCGCCGGTGAGCCGCCCTGACGGCTCCCCTTGCGACCAGAGCCACGGTGATCCGGCCGGGCCGCTCGTGGCCGAGGTCGTGAAGACGACCACGGATCCTTACGTGGGCCGGATGTCAGTGGTCCGGGTGTTCTCCGGCACGCTGCATCCCGACGATGCGGTGCACGTCAGCGGGCACGGCAGAGCCGCGGCCGGGCACGCCGACCACGACGACGACGAGCAGGTCGGGGCGCTCTCCCGGCCGTACGGCTCGGTTCTGCACACGGTGGGCGAGTGCCCGGCCGGCGGCATCTGCGTGGTGACGAAGCTCAGCACCGCCGAGACCGGCGACACCCTCTCCGATCGCGACGACCCGCGCTACCTGCCCGCATGGTCGATGCCCGAACCGCAGCTCCCTATCGCGATCAGGGCCCGCAGCCGCGCGGACGAGGACAGGCTGTCGACCGCACTCGGCCGGCTGGCCGTGGAGGACCCGACGCTACGGATCGAGCAGGACCCCGAGACCGCCCAACTCGTCCTGTGGTGCATGGGCGAGGCCCACAGCGACGCGGTCCTGGAACGGCTCGCCCAGCGCTACGGCGCCGCGGTGGACCGGACCGCGCCCCGGATCCCGCTCCGGGAGACGCTGCGTGCCCCGGCGCGCGGACTCGGCCGTCAGGTCAAGCAGTCCGGTGGGCACGGCCAGTTCGCGGTCTGCCAGATCGAGGTCGAACCGCTCCCGGCGGGTGGGGGCTTCGAGTTCGTCGATGAGGTGGTCGGCGGCGCGGTTCCCCGGGCCTTCATCCCCTCGGTGGAGAAGGGCGTCCGGGCGCAGATGGCGCAGGGCGTCCGCACCGGCCATCCCATGGTTGATCTACGGATCCGCCTCGTCGACGGCAAGGCGCACAGCGTCGACTCCTCGGACATGGCCTTTCAGATCGCCGGCGCACTGGCGCTCAAGGACGCGGCCCGGGCCGCCGGCGTCGTCGTGCTTGAGCCGATCCTGGCCGTTAGCGTCCTGGTACCCGACGAGTACGTCGGGGCCGTGATGGGCGACCTGTCCACTCGCCGAGGACGGGTCGTCGGGATGGAACCCGTCCCGGGCGGGCCCGGGGCCACCCCCCGGACGGTCGTTCACGCAGAGGTCCCTGCGAGCGAAATGATCCGATATGCGATTGAACTACGGTCCTTGAGCCACGGCACGGGTAGCTTCACGCGGGACCATCGCGGCTACGAGCCGATGCCACCACAGCTTGGGGATGCCCTGTCGGCGGAAGCGAAAAAATCGGCATAAAGCAGGAATCCGACATAAAGCGGGAAAGACGGACGACCGGCAACCCTCGGCCCGGCTCAGGGAGAATTGCCGGTGGGAGACATCGGTGACCGCGCACCCGCCGCATCGGGCCCGGCGCCGGGCGGGACCCGGTGCGGCGGGCAACCCCGACGGGAGCGCCCCGACCCGGCTGCGGCCTCCACCGGGCCCGGCGCTACCCGCCCTACTCGTCGGGCGCGGTCTGCGCCCAGGCCTGGGCGAGCATCTCCCTGGTCTGCCCGAGCAGGGCGGGGAGCACCCTGGTCGCGCCCACCACGGGCATGAAGTTCGTGTCACCGCCCCACCGCGGCACCACGTGCTGATGCACGTGCGAGGCGATCCCGGCGCCGGCGACATCCCCCAGGTTCATGCCGGTGTTGAAACCGTGGGCCCCGCTGGCGGCCCGCAGCGCACGGAGCGCGTGCTGAACGAAGAATGCCATCTCGACGATCTCTTCGGGGTCCATGTCGGCGTAGTCCGCGATGTGGCGATAGGGCACAACGAGAAGGTGACCGGCATTATAGGGGTACAGATTGAGGACCGCGTAGACGCTTTTACCCCGAGCAACCACGAGGCCGTCCTCGTCGGACATCCCGACAATGGAACAGAATGGGCATTCATCGTCACGGGAGCGGCCCTCGCCCCTGATATAGGCCATGCGGTGCGGGGTGTAGAGCCGCTGGAAAGCATCCGGACCGCCGACCCCGGCCTGCTCCTCCAGGGGAACCCCCTCGGGTGAGACCTCGGCCGTCACTGGGCGGCCGCCACGACGCCGCCCCGGCTGAGCCGAGTGAACACGCAGGCAGCGCCCATCGAGCGGGCCATGGGCACCGGAACCTGCTCGGCCATCAGCAAGGGCGCCGCCTCCCCGGGACGAGCTCCCCAGGGGGAGCAATATCGTCTCGTCAATTTATCAGGATCTGAGCGACGAGAGACGCCCGCGGTACGCGAGGAGGCTCGCGTGCGGGTGCGGTCCGGCGCATGAAGAGGGAGACTGACGGCGTGGGGGGGTCGCCGCCAGTCCCCCTCAAGTGACGTAATCGGTTTCGAACCACGGCGCCCTGGATCTGACGCGAGGATGATGCACACGAAGGGTCCGCGACCGGGAGGAGCCCTCCCGGCGCAACCCCGCGAGAAGCCATCGCGACAACCTTGCGACAACCCGAGCCCGTTACGCCCTGCCCGGCCAGCTTAGCGGACGTTAAGGCGATCTGTACAGCGTCGGCGGCACCTTCATGGGGAAAACGCCAATCGGACCTGGCGTGGACCCCACTCGCAAACCAGTGACCTGCGGAAAGGGGCGGGACGCACAACGATGCCGATCCACCATGGACCAACCGGTATACCAACGGCCACCGGAATCGTTCCACGGCGACGCACGGCGTCGACCATCTCCAGCACGCGGAGCTCCACGGGCACCACGAATCAACAGCATGCGCCCGAAAGGTGGACAGGCCCGCTCCCAAGGACCGCGATGCATCGCGGCGGCGGCTCGCGCGATGCGCCCGGGGGCCCGGCGACGCGGGCTCGGACGTCACTTTCCGTAAAGAACGAGGCTCGGAGCCGACCCCGGGTCGAGGTATCGACGTGCTCGTCGCCCACACTGTCTCCCGGGCTGGAGCACCGGCCCGGACCCCCTCCGGGATCCGCCTCCATCGGTGGTGTCCCCACCAAAGTGGGGGTAGATGTTGATTCGTCGCCAGCCCACGACGTCGCGGCCCAGACACCCAGAAACCGGCCAATCGGGGAGATTTCGCACCGCTCCCCGGGACAGGCGCCCCACCGGCAGTGGACAGCTCCGACCACCCTTCGAGGCGCAGCACGCCGCGGAGGTCGGGGGCAGCCCCGGGCAGGTCTCGGGCGGGACCGGGACGGCCTCCTACCGGGGGAAACGCGCCGAGTCCCACCGGCGGGAGAGGACACCGCCAAGCCGCACCACCCGTTTGGGGTAGCCCCTCCCAGGCACCGACGGACCCGCCCTGACCAGGAAAAACGCCGCATCGCGGGGGGCGCGAAGATCATCCACAGAGCAGATGTCCCGCGGGAGCACAGCAAGCTCCCGACCCGGGAGCGGAGCATAGCAAGCCCAATCGCGTGGGCGTACGTGGTTTCGAACCACGGACCTCTGCCGTGTGAAGGCAGCGCTCTACCACTGAGCTATACGCCCTTGCCGGTGGGGCCACCGTACACGCCGAGGATACGGGCCGGCGAAGGGGGCCGACGGCGGGGGGTCGACGGACGGATGGGGCGATGTCCGCCGTCCTGCCCGGTGGCCGGACTGGGTCAGGTTCGCCGCGACTGGCCGTGGTTGAGAAGGGTCCCGACGGGGAAGACGTGAGGGGGAACGGCCTTGGCGGGATGGCCTGACGCTCGAGGGACGTTTGGACACTACGGACGGTAATCATCTATAGGATTCAAGTAGAAGATCCGTCCGACAGTCGGCCGAACCATGATCACTCGAGGCAGGTCCACCCTTCCGGGCCAGGCAACTCGCCCGAACTACCGTAACGGATGTTGTCTTGGCATAATCTTGTTTCCAACGGGACTCGGAGAGGGAACTATCCCGTTACACGGGTGCTCGCCCGCACCATCGCACCATGAGAGGCCGCCCGATGACTATTCGTCACGATTCAATCACCGCAGAACTCGCCCTCCGCCTTGTCGTCCCCGGGGCGGCGCCCGTGCCGGTCGCCGCCACCGTCCGGTACGAGCCTGCCGATCCGTACGCGATCAGCATCGGCTTCCGCACCGGTGCGGACGAGGTCGTGGAGTGGACGTTCGCGCGCCAGCTCCTCAGCGACGGTGTGCGCCGACCCGCCGGGGATGGCGACGTGCAGGTGTGGCCTGCCGCCCAGTCCGGGGGACGGATCGTCTGCCTGTCCCTGTCCAGCCCGTCCGGGCATGCACTGTTCGAGATGCCGCGGTCCGAGGTGCTGGCCTTCCTGCGGCGGACGTATTCAGCCGTCCCCCTCGGCGGAGAGAGCGACATCATCGATCTTGATGCCGAACTCGCCCTCCTCATCTGGGGTGGCCCCGAGCGATGATCTCACCGGGGTCGGGACCGCTGCCCGATCCCGGCAAGCCGGTGTGGGCATTTTGCGACTGGGGGAGACCCTTCCCCACCTGCATCCGAGGCAGCTTCCACCCAGTCACACACAGAGCACCCGCCCGCCTGGCCAGGCTAGCGCCGCCAGGCGGGTTCTTTTGTCCTCGGCCCACCGCCGGTGCCCGGCCTATCGTCCGATCGGCTCGCCAGCCCCACCAGCCGGTCGGCCTTCAGCTCGGTCTCACGCCACTCTGAGTCCGGATCGCTCCCCCACGTGATACCAGCGCCGGTACCGAACCAGATCCGGTCGTCCTCGATCCAGAACGTACGAATGCCAACAGACAGCCAACCCACGTTCCGGTCGGCATCCACCCAGCCAATCCCTCCGCAGTAGTAGCCCCGAGAGGCCGGTTCCAGTTCTCGGATGATCCGCAGCGCGCTCGACTTCGGGGCGCCGGAGACGGAACCCGGCGGGCAGGCCGCCGCCAGGAGGTCCTGCCAGCCCACCCCCGGCCGCAGCCGGGCCCGGACGGTCGAGACGAGGTGCACGAGACCGGGGTGCTCCTCCACTGCGCAGAGCGAAGGCACCGTCACACTTCCCGGGCGAGCGACCCGCCCAAGATCGTTGCGAACAAGATCGACAATCATGATGTTCTCGGCGACGTCCTTCTCCCGCAGATCCGCCGCCGTCCGACCGGTTCCCTTGATGGGCCTGGAACTCACGACGTCGCCCTGGCGGGAGAGGAACAGCTCCGGAGAGGCGCCGACGATGCGCACCCCGGCCTCCGGCACATCCAGGACGACCGCGTACGGCGCGGGATTGCCGGCGGCTACGACAGCCGCCAGGGCACCGAGATCGACACCGGCAGCACAGGCACCGGGACCCCCCGCGCGTTCCGCCGCGGGCGCAGGCAGGGGTGCCGACAGCAATCGGCAGAGATTGACCTGGTAGACCTCCCCCGCCGCAATGCGCTCACGGATCGCCACAACCCCGTCGAGGTAGGCCGCCCGGTTCATGGTTGTCGTCCATGCGGCTCGCGGCGGTCCGAGCCAGGGGCCACGCCGCAGCGCCGCGGCACCACCGGGAGGCGCCGGCCGCACGTCGGCGAACCGGATGCAACGGACGGCCCTCTCGAAGTCGACGACGACCGCCCAGAAGCCATCTCGATCCAGCACCGCGGCGTCATCACTGATCTCCACGACCTCAGTCGCGAACCGGCCGCCGGCGAGCAGGAACGAGGAGACATCCCACGGGGGTGCCGGTTCCACACACCCGAGGGGGCTCGCCTCCCGAGCCGCCACGTTCGTCTCGCTCATTCCGATCACGCTACCGCCGCCCGAGGTGACCCGCCGCCCAGGGCATGGACCAGCCCCTCGACGGCCGGCCGGCCGCATGGACGTGCCGTGGGCGAAAGCCGACGTTCATCCGGAGAACCTTGACCCAACGCAACATCTCAGCGATGCCCGCCGGACGGTTCGACGTCTGGCCCGATCGTCCGCTAGAGTGCTACCTGCACCGTCGAGAAGGGCGGAGCAGCGCGGACGTGGCTCAGTTGGTAGAGCATCACCTTGCCAAGGTGAGGGTCGCGGGTTCGAATCCCGTCGTCCGCTCGGGAGCAGAGAGGCTTGAGGTCCGTCCCCAGTGGCCTCCCACGGCGGAGTGGCCGAGTGGTTTAGGCAAGGGCCTGCAAAGCCCTGTACGCGGGTTCGATTCCCGCCTCCGCCTCTGATCCTTTCGCGGGCGATTAGCTCAGTGGGAGAGCGCTACCTTGACACGGTAGAGGTCACTGGTTCAATCCCAGTATCGCCCACCGCGAGACACATTCTCGCCCTCCTATGAGGGCCATCCGTCACGGGTGGCCCTCTGCGTGTGCGACGGCCGGTGGGCGCCCGGAAATCCGACAAGGGGCCCCGGCCGCCGTCACGCCCATCACCGGACGAAGCCGGGTCAGCCCGGGCCAGGCGAGGACGCCTCGTCCCCCAGCAGGAACAGCGTGATCCCGTCCGCGAGGCCCGCCGCCGCCCGGGCCCGCCAGGCCGGGTCGGCAAGCTCGGCCGCATCGGTGCGGTTGCGCATGTTGCCGCACTCCAGGAAGATCTTCGGCACCCGCGAGAGGTTGAGCCCACCGAGATCGGAGCGGATCGTCATACCATCCTCGCCCAGGTAGTCCACCAATGGCTGCCCGGTGGCCCGGCCGAAGGCGGATCGCACCATCACCGCGAGACGCGCCGACGGGGCGAGGATCGGTGCGTTGGCCCGGTCCGGGCTGAGCGCGGGCGCGATGACATGAAAGCCGCGTCCGTCCGCCGGTCCCCCGTCGGCATGTATCGACACCACCGCGCCGGCCGAGACCCGGTTGCCGATGCGGGCCCGCTCGTCGATGCACGGGCCCACCCCGGAGTCGTTGTCGCGCGTCAGGATCACGCTCGCGCCCCGGGAGCGCAGAATGGCCGCCGCCCGCCCCGCGACGTCGAAGGTGAAGGCGTGCTCCGGGTAACCGCTGTCGGTCTCGGCGCCGACGGTGTCGCATTCCTTGTCGAAACCGCCGGCCGGGACCCGCCGGTTGATCGACGCCGCGGCGGCGCCGTTTCCTCCGTTGTGCCCGGGGTCGAGGACGACCTTCCGGCCGGACAGGGCGGTTGGTGAGGTCCCGTCCACGCCGGGCCGGGCCGGGCCGGGTGCGCCCGGCCCCGCGGGCCCTCCCCCCACGAGATGCAGAGCCACCCCGGCGACCAGGGCCACGACGACCAGGGTCACGCCGGCCGCACCGACGATCCGAAGCAGGATCGATAGTCTGATCCGTGCCGGCATTCGGTGTCTCCCGCCTACGGAGGGGGCCCGTCCCCGCCGAAGTGACCGTACGCGGTCGGCTGCGCGGCGCGCGTACGGGGGGGCCGCCCGGGCCCGGCCGTCAGCCGGCGACAAAATCGATCAGTCGTTCCACCGCGCCGAGCAGGCCCACCTCAAGGTCGGTGTAGCTGTCCACCGAGGCCAGGACCCGGCGCCACATCTGCGCCGGGTCCTCCACACCGAGGGCCTGACAGACCCCTTCCTTCCAGGGCTGGCCGCGGGGAATCTCGGGCCAGCGGGGAATGCCGACCGACGCCGGCTTCACCGCCTGCCAGATGTCGATGTAGGGATGACCGGTCACCAGGACGTGGTCACCGGCAACGGAGGCGGCGATCCGGCTCTCCTTCGACCCCGGGACGAGATGGTCCACCAACACGCCGAGCCGGCGGCCGGGCCCCGGGCGGAACCCCGCGACCACCGACGGCAGGTCGTCGACCCCGTCCAAGCTCTCCACCACCACCCCCTCGATGCGCAGGTCGTCACCCCAGACCCGCTCGACCAAGGCGGCGTCGTGCAGACCCTCCACGTAGATACGGCTCGCCCGCGCGACCCTGGCCCGGCGGCGGGGCACCGCGACGGACCCGGACGCGGTGCACGCCGCGGGGGCCGGGGTCCCGCGGCGGGGACGCACGAGGGTCACCCGCGCGCCCTCGATCAGGAAGGCGCCGGGTTCCAGGGGGAAGACCCTCCGGATGCCGTGACGGTCCTCCAGCGTCACCCCACCGTTCTCGCTGCCCACCACGGCCCCGCAGAACCCGGTGGCCACGTCCTCGACCACGAGGTCACGCTCGAGCTCGACCTCCGGCGGACGCGCCTGGCGCGGACGGGCGGGGGGAGCCAGGACGTCCGGCCCGTAGTCTCGGCTACGCATCCTGCGAACCTAAGCCGACGCACCATCATGATCAGGGATATCGACGCGGGCGTGTCGAGATGCGACAGTGTGGTCATACCGAACGGACGGGTACACCGGGACAGAACAGACTGGTACACCGGGAGAGGTGGGTACACCGCGACGCGAGGGCGGAGCGCGACGGAGGGGACACGACGATGAGTCAGCGTTACGGGCCGGGGACCGCTCTGCTGATCGTGGACGTGCAGAACGACTTCACCGATCCGGCCGGCAGCCTCTACGTGGCCGGTGGTGAGCAGATCATCGCCGGGATCAATGCGGAGATCGCCGCGGCGGTGACCGCCGGCTCCCCGGTCTTCTACAGCCAGGACTGGCACCCGCACGAGACCCCGCACTTCGTCACCGGCGGCGGGATCTGGCCGCCGCACTGCGTCGGGGATACCCCCGGCGCCCAGTTCCATCCCGACCTGATCGTCAAGGGTGAGGTGATCCGCAAGGGGGTCGACGGCAGCGACGGCTACTCGGCCTTCTCGGTGCGTGACCCGGCATCGGGGAGGCGAGCCACAACGGTGCTCGGTGAACGGCTGGCGCAGTTGGGCGTGTCGACGGTGGTGGTCGTCGGGCTGGCCAGCGACTACTGCGTCCAGGAGAGCGCGCTGGACGCTCGGCTGCGGGGCCTGAAGGTGCTGCTGCCACTCGACCTCACCAGGTTCGTCAACCTGCGTCCGGGCGACGAGGAGCGAGCCGTGGCGCGCATGCGGGACGCCGGCGTTCTGGTCGGGTGAGGAGCCGGGCCGGGCCAGACGAGCCCGAACCGCCGGTAGCGGTCGAGCCCGAACTGATCGTGGAGCTGTCATCGGCAGCTGTCATCGGCGGTGGAGACTGATCGAGAGCCGATCAGACCACGCGGTCGGTCAGGCCGCGCAGTCCCGGCAGATCATCCGTCGCTCGTCCACGAGCTGGCTGCGGTGATGCACCAGGTAGCACTGCGTGCAGGTGAACTCGTCGGCCTGACGCGGCAGCACACGGATGTTCAGTTCCTCGCCAGACAAGTCGGCGCCGGGCAGGCCGAGCTCGGTTTCGAACGGGTCAACGTCGTCACCGAGATCAGCCGCCGCGTCCGCCCGCCGAGCTTTGAGAGCCTCGAGGCTCTGCTCCGAGGCGTCCTCGATGTCAGCTGTACGAGGGGTGTCGTAATCGGTGGCCACTGAAGTAACTCCCAGAGAAGTTGTGCGTAGTCGTGCGCAACCCACAACGCACGACCGCCGGGGTATGTGCCCGTCAGACCCGCGCTACCCCGATGTGGGCTTCACCACACCCTCGACCCCCAGACGCCCCGGAGAATCCCCCGATCTTGACCGACGACGCTGCCGCCCTGATCTTCCGCAGCCCAGGAGCCTCGTCCACCCCGCCGGCCCGCCCGGCCGACGTCCAGCAGCTCTCCCGCGGCAGCCGGTCGGCACTGCCGGTACCCGGTCACCTGGCTGCCCCACCCGGCTACCCGGTCCGGCGCAGCCAGGTGATCGGGGCGCCGTGGGCGCCCCGGCGCAGTGGTTCGAGCACGTCGTCCCAGGCGGTTCCGAGCAGCCGGTGCAGGCCCCGGGAGAGCGCCTCCCGGGCCTCCCCCCGTTCCAGCAGAGCCCGCAGCGCCGCCTCCCCCACGACGACGTCCCCGTTCGCGGCGATCGCGGCGCGGTGCAGCCCCAGATCGGGGGTGTAGGAGTACCGCTCGGCGTCACACCCCGGTGAGGGTCCCTCGACGGTCTCGAACGTGACGTACCCGAGCCGGCGCAGCGCGCCAGCCACCCGCCCCGCGGTACCAGGCGACGCCCGCCACTCCAGCCCGGCGAAGAGGAATCCGGGCATACCGGGCTGCGCCGTCCAGGTCAACGACAGTGGCGACGACAGAACGCCGGACACGGCGAACTCCAGGTGCGGGCACAGCACCGGCGGACAGGCGAGAACCGCCAGCTTGCCCGGCACGGCGAAGGACGACGAGCCGGATGACAGCTCACGAGTTGTCGGGGACATTGCGACCACGCGGGACCTCCGTCGACGAGGAACGCCTTCCCCTGCGCCCGTCGACCCGCCCCCGTTTGGCTGGGTGAATCGTCCCATGGTCCGGCTCAGCGGACTAGCCCTACCTCCTCCTGAAGTATCATTAAATGGCGGGAAGTTTTGTCCGCACCAACCATTGGTGACGGGCTCGGAATGGGCCGATCGGGCAGGTCGCCCAAGGAGACAGGTCACCCGAAAAGATCAGGCGACGACAGCCGGCGGCCAACGGGCGCAGGACCGATGAGCCGCCGGGCCGGGAGACCCGGGGTTACGAACCGGTCGACGGAGGTCCCGCGGACGGGCCCTCGGCGGGCGCGGGACGGGCCCCGACAGTCTTGTGCGCCTGGTCCGCACCGCCGACGAACAGGCCACCGAGGGCGGTGGTCAGCTCGCTGGGCACGATCCACAACTTGCTCGCCTGCCCCTGGGCGATCCGCGGCAACGTCTGCAGGTACTGGTAGGCTAGCAGTTTCTGGTCCGCGTTACCCTCGTGGATCGCCCGGAAGACGGTGTCGATCGCCTGGGCCTCGCCCTGGGCGGTGAGGATCTGCGCCTCCCGCTCCCCCTCGGCCCGCAGGATCGCGGCCTGCTTCTCGCCCTCGGCCCGCAGGATCTCGCTCTGCTTGACGCCTTCCGCGGTCAGGATCGCGGCCCGGCGGTCCCGCTCGGCCCGCATCTGCTTCTCCATCGAGTCCTGGATGGACTTCGGCGGATCGATGGCCTTGAGCTCCACCCGGTTAACCCGGATTCCCCACCTTCCGGTGGCCTCGTCGAGCACGCCGCGCAGCTGCCCGTTGATCTGGTCCCGCGAGGTGAGGGTCGCCTCCAGGTTCATCCCACCGATCACGTTGCGCAGCGTGGTGACGGTCAGCTGCTCGATCGCCCGGATCACGTCCGCGATCTCGTAGGTCGCTGCCCGTGGGTCAGTGACCTGGAAGTAGATCACCGTGTCGATCCCGACCACCAGGTTGTCCTCGGTGATCACCGGTTGCGGCGGGAAGCTGACCACCTGCTCCCGGAGGTCGATGCGGTCACGGACCCGGTCGACAACTGGGACCAGGATCGCGAGGCCCGGCGTCAGCGTGCGGTGATACCGGCCCAGCCGTTCGATGACCATCGCGCGCGCCTGCGGCACGATGCGCACCGCCCGGACCAGAAAAATCAGTAGGACCGCCGCGATCACCGCGGCGGCGATCACTCCTGCCATGGCGTACCCCTCACTTTCAGCCCCCTCGATGCCGGCCGTCCCGATGCCGGCCGGTTGAAGGCCGACCGTCCCGATGTCGGCGCTGTCACATCCACTGGCATCGCCGGGGGCGCCGGGGCCCCGGTCGTCAGAGCTCGAAACTGTGGACGATGGCAGTGGCACCATCGATGCGCAGCACCCGCGCCTCGCTGCCGGCCTCGAGCACGGTGGTGGTGGGGTAGGACCGGGCCGACCAGATCTCTCCCTTGACCTTCACGCGACCCCCGTCGCCGTCGACCCGCTCCACCACCATCGCGCGCTCTCCGACGAGCGCGTCGGTACCCGTGAGCAGGGGCGGCGTACGTTGCAGCTGACGCTTCGCCACCGGGCGCAGTCCCAGCCCGAATCCACCCGCCGCGACCACGAAGGCAACGATCTGCCAGACCAGATCGACGCCGAGCAGCGCGACACCGGCCCCAATGAGCGCGGCCAGCGCGAACATCGCCAGCGTCAGGTCCAGCGTCAGCAGTTCGCCGACGACCAAGGCGCCGGCGATGACGATCCAGATCGTCCCGTCGGGCATGACTCCATGATAGACTGCTTAGTTCAGTGGGCGATCAAAGGATCTTCAAAGATCGCAGGCGCCGCAAACCAGGAATGAAGTGACCTCGGCCCGCGAATACCGTTCGGCCCGTAGGCTTCGGTCGTATGTCACAGGTATGGCCCGGCAGCCCCTATCCCCTGGGCGCTACGTACGACGGATCGGGCACGAATTTCGCGATCTTCTCCGAGGTCGCCGACCGGGTCCAGCTGTGCCTGTTCGACGACGCGGGCAACGAGGAGCGGACCGACCTGCGGGAACGGGACGCCTTCGTCTGGCACGCCTACCTTCCCACCGTGGGACCGGGCCAGCGCTACGGCTATCGGGTCCACGGGTCCTACGACCCCGCCCGAGGGCTGCGCTGCAACCCCACCAAGCTCCTCCTCGACCCGTACGCGAAGGCGGTCGACGGGGAGGTCGCCTGGGACCAGGCGGTGTTCCCCTACACCTTCGGCGACCCCGACAGCGTCAACGACGCCGACTCCGGCCCCCACATGATGAAGTCGGTGGTAATCAGCCCGTTCTTCGACTGGAACGGGGACCGCCCGCCACGCCGGCCCTACAACGAGTCGGTGATCTACGAGGCGCATGTCCGGGGGCTGACCAAGAACCATCCCGGCCTGCCGGAGGAGTACCGCGGGACCTACGCGGGAGTCGCCCACCCGGTGATGATCGACCATTATCGCAAGCTCGACGTGACCGCGATCGAGCTGCTGCCGGTGCACCAGTTCGTCCATGACGAGCATCTGGTCAGCCGCGGGCTGCGCAACTACTGGGGCTACAACTCCATCGCGTTCCTGGCGCCGCACAGCGGCTACTCCGCCTCCGGCGGCCACGGCCGCCAGGTGCAGGAGTTCAAGGGAATGGTCAAGAACCTGCACGAGGCCGGGATCGAGGTGATCCTCGACGTCGTCTACAACCACACCGCCGAGGGCAACCACATGGGTCCGATGCTGTGCTTCCGCGGCATCGACAACAGCGCCTACTACCGGCTCGTGGACAACCGACCCCAGTACTACATGGACTACACGGGCACCGGCAACAGCCTGCGGGTACGACACCCGCACGTGCTACAACTGATCATGGACTCGCTGCGTTACTGGGTTACCGACATGCACGTCGACGGGTTCCGGTTCGATCTCGCGGCGACCCTGGCCCGGGAGTTCTACGACGTCGACCGGCTGTCATCGTTCTTCGACCTCGTCCAGCAGGATCCGGTGGTCTCCCAGGTCAAGCTGATCGCGGAACCGTGGGACCTCGGCGAGGGCGGTTACCAGGTGGGGAACTTCCCCCCGCTGTGGACCGAATGGAATGGTAAGTACCGCGACACTGTCCGTGACTTCTGGCGCGGGCAGGACCACGGGATCGCCGAGTTCGCCTCCCGGCTGACCGGATCGAGCGACCTGTACGAGAACAGCGGGCGCCGGCCGTGGGCGTCGATCAACTTCATCACCGCGCACGACGGGTTCACCCTGCACGACCTGGTCTCCTACAACAAAAAACACAACGAGGACAACGGCGAGGACAACCGGGACGGTTCCGACGACAACCGGTCGTGGAACTGCGGAGTCGAAGGGCCCACCGACGACCCGACCGTCCTGTCCCTGCGCGCCGCGCAGACCCGTAACCTGCTGACGACGCTGTTGCTGTCCCAGGGGGTGCCGATGCTGGTCGCCGGAGACGAGATGGGACGCACCCAGCAGGGCAACAACAACGCGTACTGCCAGGACAACCCGATCTCCTGGCTGGACTGGTCGGACGCCGAGCGCAACGCCGACCTGATCGAGTTCACCGGCCTGCTGTCAAGACTGCGCCATGATCATCCTATCTTCCGCCGCCGCCGGTTCTTCCAGGGCAAGTCGCTGCGCGGGCAGGGCGGCACGATGCACGGCGCGGCCGAGGCGGCCACCGGCGGGCAGGCGGGCGGCCAGGACGCGGACGGCAGCGGCGGGCGCTCCGGCGACGACCCCGCCGTCAAGGACATCGCCTGGCTTCGCCCGGACGGCACGGAGATGTCCGACAGCGACTGGGAGTCCGGGACGGCGCGATCACTCGGCGTCTACCTCAACGGTGAGGGGATACCGGACCCCGACGCGCTGGGCCAGGCCATCATCGACGACTCGTTCCTGCTGTTCTTCAACGCCCACCACGAACCGGTCGGGTTCCAGACGCCGGCGACCAGTTTCGGCAGTTCGTGGGAGATCGTCGTCGACACCCGCCCGTCGACGGCCGAGGTCGACGCCCGGCTCAGCGACACCGCGCTGCTCCACTCGGCCCTCGATCCCGCGAGCATGGGAAGGGCCGTGAAGGCCGGCGATCCCATCGAACTCGACGCCCGCTCGACCGTCGTGCTGCGCCGTGTCAGCTGACCCGGCGCATCCCGGCGGGGGGTACGGCGCCGACCGGGTGGTACCGACCGCCACCTACCGGCTCCAGCTCAACCTGGACTTCTCCCTCACCGACGCGGCGGTCGTCGTCCCCTACCTGGCCACGCTCGGCGTCTCCCACCTGTACCTCTCGCCCGTGCTGGAGGCCGCGCCCGGCTCGGCCCACGGCTACGACGTCGTCGAGCACGGGCAGATCAATCCCGAGCTGGGGGGGACCGGCGGGCTGCGCCGGCTCGTCGCCGCGTGCCGCAAGGCGGGACTCGGCCTGATCGTCGACGTCGTCCCCAACCACATGGCGATCGCCCCGGAAACGACGAACGCGGCCTGGTGGTCGGTGCTGCGCGAGGGACCCGAATCCCCCTACGCCAGCTGGTTCGACATCGACTGGGCCTCCCCCGACAACCCCGGCCGGGTGCTGGTGCCGATCCTGGGCGCCGGGCTCGCCGACTGCCTGGCGGCCGGGGAGATCTCCGTCGAACAGGACGAGGACGGCGAGTGGGTCGTCGTCTACTACGACCACGTGCTGCCCGTCGCCGCGGGCACCGCCGACCCCGACGACGTCGCCGCGACCCTCGACGCGCAGTTCTACCGGCTGTGCTGGTGGCGGGTCGCCGCGACTGAGCTGAACTACCGGCGGTTCTTCGATATCACGACCCTGGCGGCGCTGCGCCAGGAGGACCCGGACGTGTTCGCCGCCACGCACCGGCTTCTCATCGAACAGATCCGCGCGGGGACCTTCGACGGGCTGCGCATCGACCATCCGGATGGGCTCGCGGACCCGGAGGACTACCTGCGCCGGCTGTCGGAGGCCACCGGCGGGGTGTGGACCGTCGTCGAGAAGATCCTGGAGGATGACGAGGCGCTGCCGGACACCTGGGCCTGCGACGGCACCACCGGCTACGAGGGAATCGGCCGGCTGACCCGGCTGTTTCTCGACCCGATGGCGGGTCATCCCCTCGCGGTGCTCTACGGCGAGATCACCCGCGCGGACCCCGACTACGAGGCCGAGGCGCGGGCCGCCAAGCTCGACGTCCTCGCGGGCGTGCTCCAGCCCGAGGTGGACCAGCTGACGAGCCTCGCGCTCGGGGAGGCCCGGGAGGCCCGGGCCGACCTCACCCGAACCGGTCTGCACGAGGCGATGTGCGAGGTCCTCGCCGCCTTCGACGTCTACCGGGCCTACCTCCGCCCGGACGGCACGCCGAGCCTGGAGGCCCGCGGGCATGTGGTCCGCGCCTGCGAGCAGGCCCGCTCCCACCTGCCGGGCCGGGCGACCGAGGTCGACCTCATCGAGGACCTGGCGCTGGGCGGACCGGCCGAGTTCGTCGTCCGGTTCCAGCAGACCTGCGGGCCGGTGATGGCCAAGGGCATCGAGGACACCGCCTTCTACCGGTATGCCCGGCTGCTGGCGCTGAACGAGGTCGGCGGCAACCCCGGCCGCTTCCCGGCGTTCACGACCGGGCACCCGCGCAGCGCCGTCACCGAGTTCCACGAGGCGAACCTGTCGGTCCAGCGAAACTGGCCACTGACGATGACCACCCTGTCGACGCACGACACCAAGCGGTCGGAGGATGTGCGGGCCCGGCTCGCGGTGCTGTCCGAGGATCCCCGCGGCTGGGCCGAGGTGGCCGGCCGGCTCGTGCGGCTCGGGGAACGCCACCGCGACACCGAGCAGGGCTGGCCCGACCGGGTCACCGTCTACTTTCTGCTGCAGACCCTGGTCGGCGCCTGGCCGCTGCCCGCCGACCGGGCCACGCAGTACATGCTCAAGGCCGTCCGGGAGGCGAAGACCCACACGAGCTGGACCGACCAGGACCCCGGCTACGAGGCGGCCCTGACGAACTACATCGAGTCGGTGCTGGAGGACGACGAGTTCGTCGGCATCCTGGAGCGGTACGTCGCCACGCTGGTGGAGCTGGGCCGGCAGAACTCGCTGGCCCAGAAGCTGCTCCAGCTGACCATGCCCGGGATAGCGGACGTCTACCAGGGCCAGGAGCTGTGGGATCTCTCCCTCGTCGATCCGGACAACCGGCGGGCGGTCAACTACGGTGATCGCACCAAGCTGCTCGCCGAGATCGGTGTGGAGTCGACCGCCGAGACCGGTGCGCCGCGTCGCCCGCCGACCCTCGACGACTCCGGCCCGGCGAAGCTGCTCGTCGTCGCCCGGGCACTACGGACCCGCCGCGACCATCCCGAATGGTTCGGGGCGGACGCGATCTACCGGCCGCTGTGGGCCTCCGGCTCGGCCGCGGAGAACGTCGTCGCCTTCAGCCGGTCCGAGTCCGTCGTCACCGTGGTGCCCCGCCTCGTCCTCGGCCTGCGCCGCGGCGGCGGCTGGCGGGACACCACCATCCCCCTACCCGAGGGACGCTGGACGGACGTGCTCACCGGCCGCAAACACGACGGCGGCACCGCCTACGTGCTCCGGCTGCTACGCGACTTCCCGGTAAGCCTGCTCGTCCGCGCGTAGCACGCGGCGGCTCGACAAAGTCATTAGTGTCATTAGCTGACCGTATTCGGCTACCCTGCCAGGTTGGGGCGGTTCTCGGCGGTGGCGGGGGTGGTAGGCCACTGGGCACTCGGATCGCGGGTGATGGTCTGCTCCACCTCGAACCGGCCGCCGTCGACGTACGTGATGTTGACCTCGACAGGATGCCCGGTCGCGCCGCTGATCGTTGTTCGGGATAGGACAAGGAGCGAGGCACTGCGGGAAATCCCGAGGTCTCGGGCCTGATCGGGGGTTGCTGGGCGGGCACCGATCGTGCGTGTCCAGGTCAGGGGTCCGTGGCCCAGGTCATGTTCGAAGCGGTCATAAATGCCGCCTGGCCCCGTCGAAGCGGCCTCCAGAATCGTGCCGCGGGCGAGCTCGGCAGGCAGGTAGGAGTCAGAGATCTGCACGGGCTGGCCGCCGGGGCCGACGACACGGTGACGTTCGAGAACCTCGCTGCCGGGCGGAACGCTAAGAAGGCGGGCGACATGCGGCGGCGCGGCCATCCAGCGGCGGGTCGGGGTGGTGACCGGTGACCAGTGCCCGGCGGCCGGGTTGAAGATGTACCCCAGGTCGTTACGGCGAACGGTGCGGCCGAGCTCAAGTGGTTCTGGCGGTGCCGACCGGTCAAGTACGACGACACCGGACTTTTCCACGATCCTGACCCGGCCCTCCAGCGCGAGTAGGCCGAGGGCCTCCGTGATGACGCCACGCCCAACCCCGAACTCCTTGGTGAGGGCTCCGTATCCGGACAGGCGACTACCCACCGGGTAGGGCGTGAGTTCGGCGTCCAGGCGGCGGCGCAGCTCGGTCGCAATCTCCTCATATCTACTCAAAGGACACCCCTCGTCACTCAAACTGTACCGGTACTGTTATCGATCAATAGATTGGATCACACTGTCAGTACCGGTACAGATCAGGTTACCAGCATGTAACAGCGATGCCGTTGCAGGGCTGGCCTCCCCTACCCGACCTGAGGTGATGACCTATGCCCACAGCCTGGAACCCTCGATCGCATCAGCAGGGGGCGCGATGACGAAGGAGACGGATGAGTACGGCGCCCGCACCTACGGAGACGCCATCAGCGCCGCCTATGATGATCTTTACGGCACGTTTGTGGCACCCACCGGGCAGATCAAGATCCTTGCGAAGTTCGCCGGCGCCGGCCCCGCGGTCGAGATGGGGGTGGGCACCGGGCGGGTAGCGATCCCGCTGGCCCAGTCCGGCGTACGGGTGATCGGTATCGACGCCTCCGACGAGATGACCCGAGTCCTCGCCCGCCGCGCCGCCATCGACCGGCTTCCCATCGACGCGATCACAACCGACGCCGCCACGTTCACCGTCTCCGAACCGGTCCCGCTGGTCTACGCGGTCTTCAACACCTACTTCCTCCTTGCGACCGAGGACACCCAGGCGGCCTTCCTCCGGCAGACCCGGACCGCGCTGCACCCCGACGGCCGGCTGGTCATCGAGACGTTCGTCCCCCGGCCCGACCGTCTGCCCGACGGCCCGTACCCCGGCGTGTTCCCCGCGGACTCGGCGGTGACCGTCAAGCAGCGAAGCCCCCAGCGCCTGGTGCTCTTCGCCTCCACCAATGACCAAACCGCCCAGATGTTCAACTACCACGAGCTGGTGTTCACCGACGGGAAGCTCCCCCGGCTGTACCCAGGGAGCATGCGTTACTGCTGGCCGGAGGCGATCGACGAACTCGCCACCCAGGCCGGGCTGACGCTGGAAGAACGGTGGGCCGACTGGGACCGCTACCCGTACGATCCGACGTCGAGCCGCAAGCACATCTCCATCTACCGGCCCTGAGCCCGACCGTTCAGCCGCCCGCGCGTTCCACCGCCCGGGCGGCAAGGTCCCGGCAGACGACACCGAAATCCAGCCCTGCCGCGGCAAGACCCATCGGCCACGTGCTCGTCTCGGTCATCCCTGGTGCGACATTCGTCTCCAGGTACCAGATCGTGCCGTCCTCGCTCACAATCAGGTCGGTGCGGGACAGATCGCGTAGGCCCAGGACACGGTGGGCGGTCAGCGCTGCGTCGGCCGCCGCATCGGCAACCTGCCGGCTTACCGGCGCAGGGATGACGAAGTCAGTGGCACCGGCGGTGTAGCGGGCGGAGTAGTCGTACCGCCCGCTCACCGGGCTGATCCCCACCGTGGGCAGAGCCAGCGGCCGGTCGTCGGTCTCGACCACCCCCACCGTGATCTCGACACCGGCGACCGCCCGCTCGATCAACGCCCCGTCGTGGTAGCCGAAGCAGGTCATCAGCGCGGCGGGCAGCTCGGCCGCGTCCGCCACGTAGCTGACACCGAACGCCGACCCACCGGCGCGGGGTTTGACAACCAGCGGGAGGCCGAGCCGGTCGACGATCCGGCTGATGAGCCCGGCAGCGCCGAGATCATGGAAGGCTTCCTTCGGAAGAGTCACCGACGCCGGAGTCGACAGCCCGGCGGAGGCGACCGCCGCCTTCGCGATCGGCTTGTCGAACGTCGCTCGGCAGGCCGCCGGTATCGCGCCGACATACGGCAGGGCGTGCAGGTCCAGCACCTCACGCAACGTGCCGTCCTCTCCCGACACGCCATGTAGGACCGGCAACACCACCGTAGGCGGCTCGGCGGCGAGCGCGGGCAGCAGGCCGGCGTCGACATCGCGGAGCTCGGCATCGATACCGATCCGGGTCAGCGCCGCGTGCAGCCGGTTCGCGGACCGCTGGGATACCTCCCGTTCGACGGACAGGCCACCGGCGAGTACGAGCACCCGGCCCAGATCAGTCATCGTGCCCCTCACAGCGACGGTCGGATGATCAAGAGGAAGTGGTCGGTCGCGGACGCGGGCCAAAGGTGGCCAGCAGCTCCAGCTCCCGGGCAATCACCTCGCCCAGGCGGGTCACCCCGTCGCGGATCCGCTCAGGCGGAGGATGGCAGTAGGACAGCCGCATGCTGTTGCCCCCCGACCCGTCCGCGTAGAAACCGCTTCCCGGCACGTAGGCCACCCGGGCCTTCACCGCGGCAGGCAGCATCGCCCGTGCATCGATTCCCTCGGGCAGGGTCGTGAACACGAAGAATCCACCGGCCGGCCGGGTCCACATTGTCCCCGCCGGCATCGACGTCTCCAACGTGGTCAGCATCGCGTCCCGACGCTCCCGGTACAGCTCCCGCAGCACCTTGAGCTGCTCCGGCCACGGCTGCATCGTCAGGTAACGGTCGACCGCGAGCTGCGCGAACATCGAATGCGACAGCATCGCTGACTCGGCAGCCAGCACCAGCTTGTCCTTGACCGCAGGCGGCGCCAACACCCAGCCCACCCGGAGCCCTGGCGCCAAAGTCTTCGAGAACGACCCCAGATACACCACGTCGCCCGCCGCATCCGCCCGCAGCGCCCGCATCGGCCCCCCCTCGAAGCCCAGCAGGCCGTACGGGTTGTCCTCAACCACCAGCACCCCGGCGCGCCGGCACACCTCCACCACCTCCGACCGCCGCGCGGCAGTGAGGGTCACCCCGGCCGGATTCTGAAACGTCGGCACCGTGTAGAGCATCTTCACCGCCCGCCCGGCCGCGGCGAGACGCTCCAGGGTTTCCGTCAACGCATCGGGGAGCAACCCGTCGGTATCCATCAATACGTGCACCACCTGGGCCTGGTAGGCGACGAACGTGTTGATCGCCGTCACATAGGTCGGAGCCTCAGCGAGGACAACATCCCCCGGATCGAGGAAGATCTTCGCCATCAGGTCGAGAGCCTGCTGCGACCCGACCGTCACCACGACGTGGTCGGGCTCGGCATCGATACCCTCCATCGCCATCACGGTGCAGATCCGTTCCCGCAGCCCGGGGTCGCCTTGCGCGGAGCCGTACTGCAATGCCACCGGGCCACGCTCCAGGACAACATCGGCCATGGTCTGGGCGATCGCGTCCATGGGCAGCGCGGTCACGTCCGGCATCCCACCCGCCAGCGAGACGATCTCCGGGCGGGACGCGACCGCGAACAGGGCCCGAACCTCGCTGGGCACCATCCTCTGCGCACGCTCGGCGTACCGCCCCCGCCACGGATCCAGGCTCACGCGAGGCGACACTACCGGGCGTACACAACCCTGTCGCACACTGGCACAGCAGCTCACGCTGTGGACCTGTTGATCGATCGATCCGCGCAGCGGGACGTAGGCATCGACGCGTGCCAGACAACGGCCCTGCTCGTTTGAAGGAGCACCGCGGGTCCGGTTAAACGGGTCCGGTTAAACGGGGCGACGTCCCGGCTGATCAGCCGAGCTGACCCTGCACGTCGACTGGGGCGGTAGCAGGCAGATCCGGTCTCGTAGGGGCGATGAGGACACGCGCGACCTACCGGCCGCTGTGGGCCTCCGGCTCGGCCGCGGAGAACGTCGTCGCCTTCAGCCGGTCCGAGTCCGTCGTCACCGTGGTGCCCCGCCTCGTCCTCGGCCTGCGCCGCGGCGGCGGCTGGCGGGACACCACCATCCCCCTACCCGAGGGACGCTGGACGGACGTGCTCACCGACTCTGCTGCTTAATTCGCGGTTCGGGTTGTGCGCTGCTGGCTGAGGCGGGTGAGTCCGCTGGTTCGGGGTGTGAAGGGTGGTTGGTCGGGGTTCCAGTGGGCGTCGAGGCGGATGACGTTGACCGCGGTGGCGGAGAAGGCGTGTTGGAGGCGGGTCTTGGGCAGGCCGCGGTAGCGGGCGTTGCGCAGGCCGGTGATGTCGAGGGTCTGGTTGATGGTGCCTTCGATCCCGGCGCGCAGGGCATACCTGGTCTTCCAGGTGTCGGTGGCCTGTTCGGCGCGGGCGGTGGTCAGGGTCTCGTGGAGTTCTCGGGGGCGCAGGCTGAGGTAACGGGTGCGGCGGGTGGAGGTGGTGCACGCTTTCTGCGCGGGGCAGGGGTGGCAATCGGTGCGGGCGAACGCGACGACGATGGCGTCGCGGTTGTGCTGGCGGACGGGGTACCAGCCGGTGCTGGTGTGGCCCTGCGGGCAGCGGGCCTGGCGGGCTTTCCAGTCGATCCGGAACGCGGCCTTGTCGTAGCCAGCGCCGGCCTTGGCCTGGGGGGAGTGGTCGAGGAGAGCTGGGGTGACCATGGTGATGCCCCGGGTGGCGGCGGTGTGGATGAGGTCGGCGGAGGAGTAGCCGGCGTCGAGGTAGTGCTCGCCCGGGGTGAGGCCACGGTCGGTGAGGGTGGCCTGGACGATCTCCGTGGCCTTCACATCCGGGACGCTCGCCTGGGTGGTGAGAACGTCCGTGATCAGCCGTAACGGCACGGCTTCGGCTTCGGCTTCGGCTTCGGCTTCGGCTTCGGCTTCGGCTTCGGCTTCGGCTTCGGCTTCGGCTTCGGCTTCGGCTTCGGCTTCGGCTTCGGCTTCGGCTTCGGCTTCGGCGGGAGGATCGCAGGTTTCGGTGAGGTGGACCTTGTAGCCGTACCAGAACAGGTCGTCGCCCTTGGCCGCCCACCGCGCATCCGGGTCGTAGGGGGAAGCCAAGCAACGATGTCCAGGCGGGACGCCCTGCTTGTCGGCGTCCCGCTTCACGATCACCTCCCGTCCCCGGGGATCGGTGGACAGGTAGTAGGTCTGCACCAGCCATCTACCGCAGGAAGTCCTCCCCACGCCCGTGGGGGTGATCCGGCCGAGACCATCGGTGTCGATCCCGGGGTGAGATCCTCCCCACGCCCGTGGGGGTGATCCGGCCGAGACCATCGGTGTCGATCCCGGGGTGAGATCCTCCCCACGCCCGTGGGGGTGATCCGGACGCGGCGGAGGATCTGATCGACCCGCTGCCATGCCTCCGGAGGGATGGGGCCGAATGGGTGGGCCAAGCCGGAGATCGGCATCCACACGATCAGCTCCGGCAGTATCGTGCCCCGGATCGGATCAATGATCCCGGCGTCCGCGGCGTAGTCGTCATGCGGCAGGGGGTCGCCAGGGATGACCGGGCAGGTCACCATCCGGCCCGTGCCCACACCTCACCCTGTCGCACGACGCCGCAGCGCCTCCAGCCGGAAGAACTCGGCGTTGAGATACTCCGGCGTCACCCCGAGGGCGGCGTTGCGCTGCTGCTGCCGGGCGAAGCGGGCCGTCCAGATGGCGTCGGTCAGCGTTTTATCTACCCACGCAGACAGGCTGAGCCCGGCGGCCTCGGCCTGCGTCCGGGCATCCTGCAGCGTCGCCGCCCGGACCGACACGTTGAGGTTCGGCATGTCACGCATCATAGGACGGCCCGTCACATCGCCCCCGGCTGTCCTCGCCGTCGCGTGCGGTTGCGATCCCTCGTAGGGGCGATGAGGACCCGAAAATCAACGCGCAGGTGGGACGGCGTGTCGTAGGCCCGGCGGAGGGGCGGGACTGCAGCGAACCTCCGGTCGAACATCACGACGACGAAATCATGGCATAACGGTGCCATCTGATCAAGATACGGAGGCATCGCACGGCGGTTGCCCTCCCTCCGGTCGGACTACCTCGCTGCCATCTCGGTGCCATCCGGCTCGGCATGCCGGGCAGCCGGGCGCCTTCGGCCGGGGACCGATGTCGTCACCATTGTCGCCGTCACGGCGTGTCCGACGGCTCTGACAGGTAGACAAGACCGATGAGCACCCTCCGGCTGTGGGCCCCTGAGGCGAAGACGGTCAGCCTGGTCGTGGCGGGCTCCGCCGGCGACTCGACGCACGAGATGACCGCCGGGAAACGGGGGTGGTGGTGGGTCAACGTCCCGTCCGCGAAGCATGGCACGGACTATGCCTTCCTGCTCGACGGCGGCAGCGAGGAGCTGCCCGACCCCCGATCGGCCCGGCAACCGGGGCCGCTGGGGGTTCACGACCGGTCGCGGCTGGTTGACCACTCGGCCTTCCCCTGGACCGACGGGACCTGGCGAGGCATCGCGCTGGCCGGCAGCGTGCTCTACGAGCTGCACGTCGGGACGTTCACCCCGGAGGGCACCTTCGACGCGGCCATCGGCAAGCTCGACCATCTCGTCGAACTCGGCATCGACGCCGTCGAACTGCTGCCGGTCAACGCCTTCCCGGGCCGGCACGGCTGGGGCTACGACGGCGTCGGTCTGTACGCGGTGCACGAACCCTACGGCGGCCCGGACGGGCTCAAGCGCTTCGTCGACGCCGCGCACGCTCGCGGCCTCGGCGTGATCATGGATGTCGTCTACAACCATCTCGGCCCGGACGGCAACTACCTCGGCCGCTTCGGCCCCTACTTCACCGACCGCTACAGCACTCCGTGGGGCCCCGCGGTCAACCTCGACGCCCCCGGCTCCGACGAGGTCCGCGCGTTCATCATCGACAGCGCCCTGTCCTGGCTGCGCGACTACCACTGCGACGGGCTGCGTCTCGACGCCGTCCACGCCTTTCAGGACAGCCGGGCCCTGCACCTGCTGGAGGAGATCGCCGAGGCGGTCCACCGGCTCGGCGCCCAGCTGCGCCGCCCGCTGTTCGCCGTCGCCGAGTCGGACCTCAACGACCCGAAGCTGGTCGCCGCACCCGAGGCCGGCGGGTACGGCCTGGACGGGCAGTGGTGCGACGACATCCATCACGCGCTGTGGGCAACCCTGTCCGGCGAACGGCAGGGGTACTACGGGGACTTCGGTTCGATCTCGACCCTCGCCCACGCGCTGACCAGTGGGTTCGTCCACGACGGCGGCTACTCGACGTTCCGCGGGCGCTCCCACGGCCGGCCGATCCCCCCGACCACGCCCGCCTACCGGCTCGTCACCTTCCTGCAGAACCACGACCAGATCGGCAACCGGGCCGCCGGCGACCGGGCGTCCGCCACGCTCAGCGACGGCCTGCTCCGGATCGGTGCGGCCCTGCTGCTCACCTCGGCGGTCACCCCGATGCTGTTCATGGGCGAGGAGTGGGGTGCCCGCACCCCCTGGCAGTACTTCACCGACCACACCGCCCCCGGGCTGGGGGACGCGGTGCGGGAGGGCCGGCGCGCCGAGTTCGCCGCCCACAGCTGGGAGCCGCAGGACGTTCCCGATCCCCAGGACCCGGCGACCTTCCAGCAGTCGAAACTCGACTGGTCCGAACCGGGCCGGGAGGGTCACTCCGACCTGCTGGACTGGCACCGCCGGCTGATCGCGCTGCGTCGCCGGCTGCCGGCGCTGACCGACCCGGCGTGGTCCTCGGTCGCGTGCACCTTCGACGAGGAGGCCCGCTGGCTGGTGGTCCGTCGCGGCGACGTGGCGATCGTCGTGAACCTGGCCGCCGAACGGCAGGCCGTCCCCCTCGACGGCGTCCCGTTCGACGCCCCGGCCGCATCCGCCCACGGGTTCACCTACATGCCGGGACGGGTGGAACTCGACGGCGAGTCGGTCGTGATCATCCGTCTGCTCCCCCCGGCCGAGCCGACCGCCGGCTGACCCGTCAGCGCACCGGCCGTCAGCGCCGGGTGCGGTCCCTGGACAGCACGAAATAGAGCCCGCCCAGCACCGCCAGCCCCACCAACAACACCATGACGAGCAGCACGACGTAGGTTCCCATGCACCCATGGTCGCAGGCCCCGGCACGACCGCCAGCGGGTCACCCACGCCCGGAACGGCGAACAGATACTCCGGCAGATCCGGCGTCCGGACCGCCGGCTCCGACACCCCACTCGGGTGCAGCGGCCGCACGTTCGGGCCGCGCGCCCGGCCTGGTGCGTCAGCCGGGCAGCATCCCGGCGACGCGGCCCGCGGTGCCGTTCCCCGCCGCGGCGTCCCGGCCCAGCGCACTCAGCCGGGACGTGGCCCGCTGGTACTTCTTGCGGTGCGGCCCGGCGAGCAGCTCCGCTCCGAACAGCTCCCCGAAGGGCACGCCGGAGGCCACGACCGGGACCGACGGGTCGTGGAGCCGGTCGGCGAGGACCACGACCCGCAACGCCACCGCCTGATCCTCGACCGGCGCGACCCGGTGCAGGCAGACCAGGGTGACTCCGGCCACGAGCGCGCCGTACCGAGAGGGGTGCAGTCCGGCGAGGTGCTCGCACAGCGCGGCGAATCCGTCCTCGGTCGCCCCCTCCTCGGCAGCCGCCCGCGCGCCGACCTCATCGTCAGTATACGGCGGGGGCGCGGCCGGAAGACCCCGGTGCCGGTAGTCCTCCCCGTCCACCCGGAGGATGTCGAACCTGGCCACCAGACCCTGGATCTCACGGCGGAAGTCGGCGGCGGCGAACCGACCGGCACCGAGGTCCTCCGGCTGGGTGTTGCTCGTCGCGGCCAGGTGGACACCGGCCTCGACGAGCCGGGTCAGCAGGCTGGACACCAGCACCGTGTCGCCGGGATCGTCGAGCTCGAACTCGTCGATCGCGACCAGGCGCAGGCCCGCGAGAGCCTGCGCGGTCGCGGCGAATCCCAACGCGCCGACCAGGGAGGTCAGTTCGACGAACGTGCCGTACGCTTGTCTTCCGCA
>NZ_CDWTMO010000026.1:0-34498 GCF_977946435.1 Frankia sp. CgKIO3
CACCTTCCGCCGACTGGACGCGAAGTTCGGCGGCGACGAGATCCGGCCTCAGGTCGTCGCCTTTCTGCACGACCGGGCCCGGGCCGCCCGGGAGGGATGGCCGAGCCCCGACCTGTTCAGTGCGCTGGCCGAGCTGACCCAGTTCAGCGGGTGGCTCGCCCAGGACAGCAACCGGCAGGCCCTCGCGCAGCGCTACTACATCCAGGCCCTCAGCCTCGCCGAGCACGCCGACGACGCCATGCTCGCCGGCCGGGCGCTGTCCGCAATGAGCGACCAGGCCGCCCGGCTGGGCCATCCCCGGCAGAGCCTCGCCCTGGCCCGGGCGGCCCTCGGCCGCGCGGTGCGGCACTCCTCGTATGCTGTGCAGGCCATGCTGCACGACAAGCATGCCTGGGCGCTAGCACGCAACCGTGACGAGGCCGGTTGCATAGAGGCCCTGGACAAGATGGACCGGGCGATCGCGCGCAGCGACGGGGACGACGGACCGTCCTGGGCCGGCCACTACAACGCCGGCGACGTCGCCGAGTGCCATGGTCACTGCCTGTTACTGCTGAGCCACGCCCGACCGGCCGAGACGAAACTGCTCGAGGCCCGGAGCCTGCAGGGCGCGGCGCGCGCCCGAACCCGCAGCTACGCCGAGGCCAACCTCGCCCTGGCCTACCTGCGCCGACCGACTCCGGACCTGGAGGCCGCCCTGGAGGCGGGCTACCGAGCCGTCTCCGTCGCCGGGCAGCTGTCGTCCTCCCGGGTCACCGAGAAGCTGCGGGAGCTGGACCGTGAGCTCGACACGCACCCGACGGTGGCGGTCCGCGAATGGCACGAACGGGCGCGCCCACTGGTCGGCGCCACAGCCGACGTCACAGCCGCCACCTGACCGGTCACCGATAGCCGTCGCACGGGCGCCGACGACTTCAGCGCCGACGGCTCCCGGCGCCGGCAAGCCACGGCCATCGGCCCCACCCGTTACCGACGTCTCACCACCGAACGGGCTGTCCGGGAGCACCCGCCTCCCGGACAGCCCTGCCAGCCGGGCACTCTAGTGCAGTGAGTTCCGCGCAGGAGTCCGGTTCCGCCGTGCCGGACATCGACCCCATCTCCCGGCACAAGAACATCCCGGTCGCCGCCCCGGAGCCCCGGCCGCGCCCGGCCTTCCCGGTCCGCCCCCTGGTCGTGATCGTCGCGTGGGTCACAGCGGCCGGGCTCGGGGGGGTCGCCCTCGGCCGGTTGGCCCATCTCGACGATGCGGTGGGCTGGCCCTACTCCGCGATCAACGCCGGGACCGAACTGCTCTACCTCCCGGCCTACGCCACCGTGGCGGTGGCCTTCGCACTCCGCCGCAACCTGCTGATGATTATCTCCATGGCCCTGATCGCCATCCATCTGTTCTGGACCCTGCCCGAGGTTCTCCCCGGCGGCGCCGAGGAGGCCCCGCAGGGTGCCGCGCGCCTGCGGGTGATGTCGGCAAACCTGCTTTACTACAACGACCGCGCCGACCGACTGGGCACGCAGATCCGCGCCGCGAACCCGGACGTGCTCGTCCTCGTGGAGCTCTCCCCGCTCACCCTGGCGCGGGTCACCTCGTCCGGGGCGCTGGCGAGCTACCGGTACCGCGAGGTGTACCCGGAGCCGGGTGCGTTCGGCGCCGCTGTGTTCTCCCGCTTCCCGCTGCACGACGCCGCGGCCCCGGTCGTCGGCGGATCGATGTCGTTGCGGGCCACCGTGGAGGTGGATGAGCGTCGACGCTTCGTCGTGTACGCGGTGCACACGATCTCACCGACGACCAGCGCCTACACCGACCAGTGGCGGACCCAGCTCGACACGCTGCGCGCGCAGCTCGAGCACGCCACGCTGCCGGTCGTCATGGCCGGCGACTTCAATGCCACCCGGGACCACCGGCCGTTCCGCCGGCTGGTGAGCTCGGGGGTACGCGACGCGCACGACGTCGTCGGCGGCGGGTGGCAACCGACCTGGAACTCCAAAAGCCTGATCTTGCCGCCCGTGCTGCGCATCGACCACGTGCTGGCCTCACCCGCGTTTGCGGTGACGGGTTTCGAGGTCGGCGGCGACTTCGGCAGCGACCACCGGCCGGTCATCGCCGACCTGGCCATGCGGTAGTCCCCGGATGGCGCCTTCGGCGCCATCCGGGGACCCTTAACCACAGGCACCGCACGAGGTTCCGGTCAGCGGCCGATGAAGTCGGCCTTGCCGGGCCCGCTCTCGAGGAAGGACTCCATTCCGATCCGCCGGTCCTCGGTGGCGAACAGCCCAGCGAACAGCGCCGCCTCCAGGCGCAGCGCCTCGGCCAGCGCGATCTCCGCGCCGTCGTCGACCGCGTGCTTCGCCGCCGCGAGCGCCATCGCCGGGCCGTTCGTGTACCGGCCCGCGATCCGCTTCGCCTGCACGTACACCTCACCCGCGGGAACGACGGCGTCGGCCAGGCCGATCTCCGCGGCCTCGGCCGCCCGGACCTGCCGGCCGCTGAAGATGAGGTCCTTGGCGCGGGACGGGCCGATCAGGCGCGGCAGCCGCTGGGTGCCCCCCGCACCGGGGATCACTCCGAGCAGGATCTCGGGCTGGCCGACCCGGGCGTCCTCGGCCAGGACCCGCACGTCCGCGCACAGGGCAAGCTCCAACCCGCCGCCCAGGGCATAGCCCGTCACCGCGGCGACCACGGGCTTCGGGATCCGGGCCACGACCTCGAAGGTGGAGTTCAGATCGCCCACCCAGGCGGATACCTCGGCGTAACCCATCGGCGCCATCTGCCGGATGTCGGCCCCGGCGGCGAACACCTTCTCCCCGCCATAGAGCACCACCGCGCGGACGTCCGACCGCCGGGTCGCCTCGACCGCGGCGGTCCGCAGCTCCGCGGCGACCGTGGAATCCAGCGCGTTCATCGGCGGCCGGTCTAACCGGATGGTGCCGATCCCGCCGTCAACCTCGAGCCGCACCACACTCATCCGCATTCCTCCCGCTTCAGGCCCCTCGACGACCGGCGAGGCGTCCGGCACCCCGGCGTTCCCCACCCCGCCCCGGCCCGCCGAGATCGTCGACGGCGCCGGCTTTGAGGATGGTTTCGGTGTCGCTGTAGGTGTCGGTCGTCACGATAGGCCGACACGAGCTGATCTTCATCAATCATCTCCCGATCGGGTTCGGGGATCACTTGGTTCCAGCCGGCGCACTAGCCCCTAACTGGAAGTAGCGGACATTACCAACTGTCGGCCACCGGTCGGTCCCCTCCCACTCCCGGAACCTACCGACCGCCGGAACCTGCCGTGCAACTCCTGAGAGTTGACGGGCCTTCGTGGTAGACCGAGGGGCAGAGTATGACCGTGCTGTTCGTCCCGAGCCGACCCAGGAGGAGCCGTGGCCGACACAGCTGTCAGCGTCCCGACCGGTCTCGAGAACGTCGCCGATCTCGAGGCGACCCTGGAGAGCCTGCTGTCAGTGGAGCGTTTCGACCCGTCGGCGGCCTTCACCCGGCGCCGGCCGATGGACGCCGACCGGGCCGCCGCCGAGGCGGACCCGAACGCGTTCTGGGCTCGCAAGGCCGAGGAGCTGCTGACCTGGCACACGCCGTTCACGCAGGTACTCGACGACTCGAACCCGCCCTTCTACACCTGGTTCGCGGACGGGACGCTGAACCTGTCGGAGAACTGCCTGGACCGGCACGTGGCGGCCGGGCGCGGCGAGCGGGTGGCCTTCCACTGGCACGGGGAGGAGGGAGAGCGGCGCACCGTCACCTATGCGGACCTGCTCGCCGACACCCAGCGGCTGGCGAACGGGCTGCGTTCGCTCGGCGTGCGCGCCGGCGACGTGGTCGGGATCTTCCTGCCGATGATTCCCGAGGTGGCCGTCGCGATGCTGGCCTGCGCCCGGATCGGCGCGGTCCACAACGTGGTCTTCGGTGGTTTCGCGCCGTCCGCGGTCCGGGAGCGGATGGAGGTCTCCGACGCCAAGGTGCTGATCACCGTGGACGGCGCGCGGCGCAAAGGGCGGACGGCGCCGGTGAAGGCCGCCGTCGACGCGGAGCTCGGTGACCTCCCGGCACTGGAGCACGTTGTGGTCGTGCCCGGGCCGGGCGGTACCGGGGCGCCGATGACCGCGGGCCGGGACGTCTGGTACCACGAACTGCTGGCCGCGGCGGCGCCCGACTGCCCGCCGGAACCGCTGTCCGCGGAGCATCCCCTGTTCATCCTCTACAGCTCCGGATCGACCGCGAAGCCGAAGGGGATCCTGCACACGACCGCGGGTTACCTGCTCGGTGCCACCTACACTCACCGGGCGGTCTTCGACATCGACCCGGGCACCGACGTCTACTGGTGTTCCGCGGACGTCGGCTGGATCACCGGGCACTCCTACATCGTCTACGGCCCGCTGTCGAACGGCGTGACCAGCGTGATGTACGAGGGGGCGCCGGACTACCCCGACTACGACATCTGGTGGCGGCTCATCGAGGAGTACAAGGTCACCGTGTTCTACACGGCGCCGACGGCGATCCGTACGTGCATCAAGTGGGGCGCGCGGTATCCCGGTCGGCACGACCTGTCCTCGCTGCGGGTACTCGGCACGGTCGGGGAACCGATCAATCCGAAGGCATGGTTGTGGTACCACGTGGTCATCGGCGGTGGTCGCTGCCCGATCGTCGATACGTGGTGGCAGACCGAGACCGGCTCCGTGCTCATCTCGCCGCTGGCCGGCGTGACGTCGACCAAGCCGGGTTCGGCGACCCTGCCGCTGCCCGGTATCAGCCCGGCGCTGCTCTCGGAGGACGGCGAGCCGGTCACCGAGGGCACCGGAATCCTGGTGATCACCAAGCCATGGCCATCCATGCTGCGCACCCTTTACAAGGACGACGAGCGGTTCGTCAAGACGTACTTCTCCCGCTTCGGCCCGTCGACCTACGTCGTCGGCGACGCCGCGCGCCTCGACGCTGACGGCTACTTCTGGATCATCGGGCGGATCGACGACGTCATCAACGTGTCCGGGCACCGGCTGTCCACCGCGGAGGTGGAGTCGGCGATCGTTGCCCATGAGGCCGTCGCCGAGGCGGCGGTGGTCGCAGAGTACGACGAGCAGACCGGCCAGGCGATCGTCGCGTTCGTGACGCTCGCCGGTGACCGCTCGGGCAACGAGGCCACCGAGGCCGAGCTGCGCGAGCACGTGGCCAGGCGGATCGGCAAGCTCGCCCGGCCGCGGCGGATCATCTGGGCCGACGACCTGCCGAAGACCCGGTCCGGTAAGATCATGCGCCGGTTGCTGCGTGACATTGCCGAAGGCCGGGAACTCGGCGACGTCACGACCTTGCGCGACCCCGCGGTGATGGCCGCGCTCGCGGCCAAGGTGGGCACCGCCCGAGACAACGAGTAAGAGCGGTTCCGGTCCCCGGTTCCGGACAATTCTGGCTGTCATCGGGTCGACATGACAGTTGTTTCCCGGCCGGGACCAGCTGGCCGCACCCGGGTGTGTCGACGTCACCGGCACTGTCTAGGCTCACGTCTTCGTGAGAGCCCTCCGACGGTTCACCGTCCGTGCGCAGCTCCCCGGGCAGCTTGCTCCACTAGGGGAACTAGTCCTGAATCTTCGCTGGTCCTGGCATCCCGAGACGCTGGACCTGTTCGAGTCTGTTGATCCGGAGCTCTGGCGGGCGACGAAGGGAGACCCGGTCCGCCTGCTCGGCGAGGTGGATCATAACCGGCTGCTCGCGCTGGCCGCCGACCGCCGGTTCGTGCGCCGGCTCACCGACGTCGCGGACGACCTCCAGGAGTACCTGACAGCCGATCTGTGGTATCAGCAGCGGAAGGCCGAAGGCGCCCCGTCGGCGATCGCCTACTTCTCCCCGGAGTTCGGTATCACCGAGGTGCTGCCGCAGTACTCCGGCGGCCTCGGCATCCTCGCCGGCGACCATCTCAAGACCGCGAGCGACCTCGGCGTGCCGATCATCGGCGTCGGCCTGCTCTACCGGGCCGGGTACTTCGTGCAGTCGCTGTCCCGGGACGGCTGGCAGCAGGAGCGGTACCCGGGCATCGACCCGCACGGGCTCCCCCTGGCCCAGCTGACCGATCCGGCGGGGATGCCGGTGAAGGTGGCCGTCGGTCTGCCCGAGGGTCGCACGCTGCACGCGCAGATCTGGAAGGCGCAGGTCGGACGGGTCCCGCTGCTGCTGCTCGACTCGGACGTCGAGGACAACCAGCCGGCCGAGCGGGGGGTGACCGACCGGCTCTACGGCGGCGGGACCGACCACCGGCTGCTCCAGGAGATGCTGCTGGGCATCGGGGGTGTCCGTGCGCTGCGCGCCTACGCCGCGGTGACCGGGACTCCGGAGCCCGAGGTGTACCACACCAACGAGGGGCACGCGGGCTTCCTCGGCCTGGAGCGGATCCGGGAGCTCGTCGAGAACGGGCTCAGCTTCGACGAGGCGCTCCAAGCCGCCCGCGCCGGCACGCTGTTCACCACCCACACCCCCGTCCCCGCCGGCATCGACCGGTTCCCTCGCAGCCTGGTCGCCCGCCATTTCGGCGGGGACAACGGCTGGCCCGGTGTGCCGGTCGAGCGGATCCTGCAGCTCGGGGTGGAGGCCGACCCCAACGTCTTCAACATGGCCCACATGGGTCTGCGGCTCGCGCAGCGTTCGAACGGCGTCAGCAAGCTGCACGGCATCGTCAGCCGGGAGATGTTCGCGGGGCTGTGGCCCGGTTTCGACACCGCCGAGGTCCCGATCGGCTCGGTGACCAACGGGGTGCACGCCCCGACCTGGGTGTCCCGGCCCATCATCGAGCTTGCTGACCGCGAGCCCGGCCCGGGCCTGCTTTCCGACGACGCGGCCGGATTCGAGAAGATCTCCGCGTTGCCCGACGAGGTCGTGTGGGCCGCCCGGCGGCAGTTGCGGGAACGCCTCGTCACCGAGGTCCGCCGCCGGCTGCGGGCCTCCTGGCTCGAGCGCGGCGCGGCACCCGGTGAGCTGGAGTGGGTGGAGTCGGTTTTCGATCCGGACATCCTCACGATCGGTTTCGCCCGGCGCGTGCCGTCCTACAAGAGGCTGACCCTCATGCTGCAGGACCGTGACCGGCTGCGCCGGCTGCTGCTGCACCCGCAGCGGCCGATCCAGATGGTCATCGCCGGCAAGGCGCACCCTGCCGACGATGGTGGCAAGCAGCTCGTCCAGCAGATCGTCCAGTTCTCCGACGACCCGGCCGTGCGGTCGCGCATCGTCTTCCTCCCCGACTACGACATCGGGATGGCGCGCTTCCTGTACTCCGGATCGGACGTCTGGCTGAACAACCCGCTGCGTCCGCTGGAGGCGTGCGGCACGTCGGGGATGAAGGCCGCGCTGAACGGCTGCCTGAACCTGTCCATCCGGGACGGCTGGTGGGACGAGATGTTCGACGGCCAGAACGGCTGGGCGATCCCGACCGCGGACGGGGTCGAGGACCCCGACCGGCGCGATGACATCGAGTCCGTCGCCTTGTACGACCTGTTGGAGAACACCGTCGCCCCCCACTTCTACGACTCGGAGCCCGGCGACGGCATCCCCCGGCGCTGGGCCGCGATGGTCAAGCACACCCTGTCGGCTCTCGGTCCCCAGGTCCTGGCCAGCCGCATGGTCCAGGAGTATGTCGAGCGCTACTACGTGCCGGCCGGTGTCTCGGCCCGGGCCGCCGCCGCCGGCGGCTTCGCCGGGGCCCGGGACCTGGCCGCCTGGAAGAGCCGGGTGCAGGCCGCGTGGCCCGGGGTCCGCGTGCTCAACGTCGACTCCGCTGGTCTCGGTGACACCCCTCAGGTGGGCCAGTCGCTGGTGGTGCGGGCCACGATCGACCTCGGTGAGCTGGCCCTCGAAGACGTCGGCGTCCTCGCCTCCTACGGCCGGATCGACCAGACCGACCGGATCCTGGATCCTTCGACGCTGTTCCTGCAGCCGGCTGGCGAAGGGGAGGGCGGTCACCGCTACGAGGGCACCATCCCGCTCGGGCGCACCGGACCCTTCGGTTACACGGTGCGGGTGCTGCCCCGGCACGCACTCACCGCGAGCATCACCGAACTGGGCCTGGTTACCAACCCCTAGGGGTCCCCGCACCGCGGCGAAGCCGCGGTGCGGGGGGGATGGGCTCGTAGGACGAGCACGCTGTGGCCCAGCACGGTCAGGGACTCGCCGCCGGCATAGCTGGTTCCCGGTACCGCGACGGTCGCCGGGAATCCGGCGAGATCGTCGTCGGCGGTATTGAGCAGCAGGTCGTGGCGGGCCGCCCAGGGGGCACCGGGCAGGGTGACGACGGTGTCGCCGCGATCCGGATGGAACACGTACACCAGGCCAGTGCCGTGGGCCGGTCGATCGTGCGTCCCCCGCCCGCCGGCAGGATCCTCAGCGACGGGGCTGCCGGCGACATGGGCCACGAGCGTCGCGACCCGCGGGGCGTTCCAGTCCGCCACCGACATCACCGCCCCGTCCGCACGGAACCAGGTGATGTCCGCGAGTCGCCCGGGTGCCGACTGGCCGCCGTGGAAGAACCGCCCCCGGCGCAGCACGGGCTCGGCGGAGCGCAGTGCCGCCAACCCGCCCACCAGCCGGCACAGCGCCGGGTCGGGGCCGGCCGGGTCGGGGTAGACGTGGTCCGGCTCCGCGACGTCCACCGATCCGGCGAGGTCGGTCGGCCAGTCGAGCCAGGACACCGCGTTGTCCTGGCAGTAAGCGTTGTTGTTGCCGCCCTGCGAGCGACCGAACTCGTCGCCGGCGAGCAGCATCGGGACGCCCGTGGACAGCAGCAGCGTCGTGATCAGTCCCCGGCGCACCCGGCAGCGGATGGTCAGGATCACCGGGTCGTCGGTCGCGCCCTCCACCCCGTAGTTCGCCGAGCGGTTGTCCGCCTCGCCGTCCCGGTTGCCCTCGCTGTTGGCCTCGTTGTGCTTCTCGTTGTAGGAGACCAGGTCGGCCAGGGGAAAGCCGTCGTGGGCGGTGACGAAGTTGATCGATGCCCAGGGGCGTCGGCCGCCGTGCTCGAACAGGTCCGACGAGCCGGACACCCGATAGCCCAGATCGGCGACGCCGCTGGTGTGCCTGTTCCACACGTCGCGCACGGTGTCGCGGAACCGCCCGTTCCACTCCGCCCAGGGGGCCGGGAACCCCCCCACCTGGTACCCGCCCCAGCCGACGTCCCACGGCTCGGCGATCAGCTTCACCGTGGCGAGGATCGGGTCGGCGTGGATGGCGGTCAGCAGGCTTGCCGCGGGGTCGAAGGCGTCGGGATTGCGGGCGAGCGCGGTGGCGAGATCGAACCGGAACCCGTCGACGCCCATCTCCGTCACCCAGTACCGCAGCGAGTCGCAGATCAGCCGCACGACGTGCGGTGAGGACGTGTTGAGGGTGTTGCCGCAGCCGGTCACGTCACGGTAGCGCCGGGGATCCATCGGCTCTACCCGGTAATAGGTCGTGTTGTCCAGGCCGCGCAGGGACAGCGTCGGGCCCCGCTCGCTGCCCTCGGCGCTGTGGTTGTAGACGACGTCGAGGATCACCTCGATGCCGGCGGCGTGCAGGGCGACGACCATCGCCTGGAATTCGCCGATCGGGTCGTCGGTGGCCGCGTACCCGGCATGAGGGGCGAAGAAGGCCAGGGTGTTGTAGGCCCAGTAGTTGATTTTTCCGCGCTCGAGCAGGGCCGGTTCGGAGACCGAGGCGTGCACCGGCAGCAGTTCGATCGCGGTGACGCCGAGCCGGCGCAGGTGTGCCAGGACGCTCGGGTGGCCGAGCCCGGCGTACGTCCCGCGTAACCGTGGCGGCAGGCCCGGGTGACGTTTCGTGAGCCCGCGTACGTGCGCCTCGTAGATGATCGTGTCCGACCAGGGGATGGTGGGCCGGTTGTCCGCCGGATGTATGCCCGGATGTACGCCGTGACCCGTCGAACCGCCACTCCCGGATCCGGGGTCCCCGATCCCGAGGTCCCCGAATCCGGAGTCCCTGGTCCCGGCGGGGCCCCGCTGCGCCCGCCCGGGCCCGGTCACGACGCAGCGGGGCACGAACGGTGCGGAGTCCCGCGGGTCCGGTTCGAAGCCGTAGGGGTCGCCGCCACCGAATCCGTAGATCGCCGGGTCCGTGCGCAGCGTCCCGGCTACCAATCGGGCGTAGGGGTCGACCAGCAGCTTCGCCGGGTTGTACCGCTGGCCCCGCTCCGGGTCGTAGGGACCGTGTGCCCGCAGGCCGTAACGCTGACCGGGGCGGACGCCGGCCAGATAGCCATGCCACGCCCCGCCGTCACGCTCCGGAAGTCGATGGCGTGTCTCGCGGCCGTCGGCATCGAACAGGCAGAAGTCGACCGCCTCGGCCCCGGGGGCGACGACAGCGATGTTCACCCCGGACCCGTCCCAGGTCACGCCCAGTGGCACCGCGCACCCCGGCGCGAGCCCGGAGGCGGTCGGCGCCGGTACGCCCGGGGATGCCGGTATGTCCGGTGAGACGGTGGTCTTCACGGTGTCGGACACCTTGGCGACGCTAACCGATCCCCTTTTCCGGAGCACGGGAAACACGGTGGCCGTGGAACAGGCCGGGGATGACGTCAAAAGAAGGAGGATGGCTGCGCCGACGACGACCCCTGCTAGGGCGCAGGGGTGGCCTGGATGGTTGCCCGCCAGTCTCCGAAGGCGAGCTTGATCGTGCCGTCGTCGAGGATCCTCGCGCGTGCCCCGAGGAAGGGGGGCATGCCGAGGCGGAGCCAGTCGTCGCGGACGGCGTCGAGCGCGTCCCACAGCCGGCGCGGCCCGCCCTGGTGGACCGTCGGAGGCTCGGTGCCGACCGCGGTTGCTCGCGCCCAGGACCCGTCCGGGTGGGCCATGAGCGCGGTGTGCCGGCCGTCGGGTTCGCGCTGGTAGTGGTGGGAGATGCCGGGGACCGCCAGGGACAGCATGGTGGACAGCTCCCAGGCGTTGGCCACGTCTAAGACCGGGTAGCGGCCCGTTCCGACCTGCTCCCCGTCTCGTTCGGCGAGCAGGCCGGAATCGGCCTCGGAATCGACCGCGGTCGGGGGTAGTCGGGGCCGGTGCGGGTGCCCATGAACCCTGCCAAGTCCGTCTCGGTCTGCCCGACGACCCCGTCCGGGGTCTTCGTCGCGGTCAGGATCATCCAGGTCCCGGTGATGGTGGTGACCAGCCGGCCGCCGGGGCGCAGCGCGGCCAGCCAGCTCGGGGGAATGTAGGGGACGGAGACCATGGAGACGATCCGGTCGTAGGTGCCGGGCAGCGGCCCGGTCGCATCCACCGTCAGGGCGGTGGGGTGCAGGCCAAGAGCGGAGAGACGCTGCTCGGCGACGTCGACCAGGTACGGGTCGACGTCCAACGTGGTGACGTACTGGTCGCCGTAGCGCCGCGCGAGCAGCGCGGCGCCGTACCCGGAACCCGTGCCGATGTCAGCGACGTCCAGGCCCTCGGCCATCCGGGCGTGCCGGTACATGGTCAGGACGAGGGATGGCATGGTAGACGACGATGTCGGCCGGCCTGCGGGATGATCGCCCTCTGTCGCGTGGTCGGCATGGAGCGGGCCGACGCGGGTCACCAACGAATCGTTGGCGTAGGCGTCCGCGAGCGACCCGCGGCGCAGAGTCCACCCGCCGCCGCGTGTCCACCAGGCAGGCACGAACTCGTGCCGCGGGGTGCCGGCGACGACCGGGTACCAGCGGGAGCCGGGATGGGTGACCACGTCGGCCAAGGCGAGGGCGTGGGTCCGCCAGTCCGCCGTCATCAGTTTGGGTCGGGCTCGGGGTGGACCGGCCCGCAGAGCGTGCTGTCATCCGGATTGCACCCGTCGACGCCAACTCCCCGGCGCGGAACGGAACCGACCGCGTCCCGCCACCACCCTGCGGTCAGGAGATCGGCCAGCGGGGTGTCCCGGACGTTGCCGCCGTCGAGGCCGCGGCTCATCACGCACGGGGTAAGCCTGCCATCGGGCAGGACCGCCGCCCGGCCATGCCCGCAGTTCCCGCACAGCTCCGCAGGTGCTGGATCCGCCCCAGCTCCGGCGCGGCCGAACTCGCGGACCCGGTCGCGGGTGATGATCGGCACGCCGAGGCCGAGCAGCTCCGAATGTGCCCGGTCGGCGGCGGCGCTGTCGCCGGTGTCGACGACGCCAACCCGCAGCGGGATGCCGCGGCGCAGCACCTCAAGGATGTTCGCGCGGGTCAGAATGTGGGAACCGACACGGCCGGTGATCCGGTCATGACCCGCCGAGTCAGCCGCGTAGTAGCTGGTGGCCACCCGCACCCCGGGGCGCATCAACGTCGGCCACAGCCGGTCGGGTACCCAGACCAAATTGCTGTAGATCTCCACCTCCAGGCCGGCGGCGAGCGCGTGGTCGACGAGGTCGGGAAGGTTCGGGTGCAGGGTCGGCTCCCCGCCGATGAACTGCACCATTCTCACGCCGAGCGTGACAGCGTCGTCGATGACCGCGTGCCAGTCGGCCACGGCTATCGACCCGTGGCCGCCGGTCGGGCCCGACTCCGCGTAGCAGTGGACGCAGGCGAGCTAACACCGGCCGGTGATCTCCAACGCGACAAAGTCGAGCGCGGGCATGGTTGTGGGCGGCATGGCATCTCCTCGGGTACGTCTAGATGTCTCGAGATCAGACCGGGGGCGCCCAGGTGGTACGGCCGGTGCCGGCACACCACGGACAGTATGAGATCAACTTCTTCGAGTAGCCGTAGACTGTCGCGTAGGTGCCGATCCGCACCGCGAACCCGGAACAGCCCTTACAAAGCTGGGAGAACCGCAACACCGGCGGGCGGGCGGGTTCCGGGACTGTCTCCACGATCAGCCTCTCCGAGGTTGTCAACCGCCCGGGCCCGGATCGCGGTAACAACCTGCTTCCATATCTCCTCGGGGATCGATATCTCCTGCGGCTGTCCGGTCTGTAGAGCAGGACGACTTCCGTTTCGACCTGCGCGACCTGGCCGGCGCCGCACGACGTCCAGCCGACGATGTCATCCCAGGGCTCAAGACTGTCGAGCCGCCCGGCCCGGACATCCCGCACCAGCAGAAACCAGATGGGGGCCGGGAGACGGACCGTGCCGCCTTCCCCGCCGTACTCGTAGCGGATCAGGATGTCGTCGGCTCGGCCGAACTCAACCCCGGGGGCGCAGACGGGACGGCGCCATGCCGCCCCGTCCGATTCGGTGCGGGCAATCATGCATCTCTCCCTGTGGCGGTGGTTGGAGCCTCCCCGCCTGCGACCGTGCTCACGGAGTGCCCCGGCGAAGGGCGTGCAGGCGGGGAGGGATCAGGTGGGGCCGCCTCGGGGAAGGGACGGCCCCGGTCTCAGGGGTCGCCGGCCCGACGGCAGGGCACCACCCGGTAGCCGGCGATCCCGGCCAGGGTGCGGGCGTATTCGTCGGCGAGCCGGGCCGTCGGCCAGCCGATCAGGGTTTCGACCGGGTTTCCCGCCCCGTCGAGCACGGAGATCGAGTAGTTCGCCGGCGCCCCGTCCTGCACTGGAATCCAGTTCGCTCCGGGCCGGCGGGCCGGCAGGGTCCGGAAGGGGGAGGGTGCCCGCGAGCGGCGGGGACCGCTCCCCCTCCCGGCATAGGTGGCCGCCCGCTGCCCGCCCGGCGATCCGCCGCTGTTGGTCGGCGATCCGGCGCGGGGATGGCCACCTTCGGCGGCAGCAGCCAACAACCCGCAGGGAGAGCCCGTCAGCGTCACGAATCCTCCCTGTCCTCCGAGTGCCGGCCGGCACATCCGCCGGTACGGATATGACACACTGCGCACCAGACCAGAGACAGACTGCAATGCACGCACGTGCATGCAATGCATCGCCGCACAGGCCCACGGTCGGTCGAAAGGACCCCCGCCGTGCACACTGGACCAGGACCGGAGCCGCGACCCGCTCTCGACCAGCTCACCGCACACATTGAGACCCTCAAGAGGCGCCGGAACGCCACCTTCTCAGGACTGGAACATCAGACCGGCGTGAGCCGCCAAGCCCTCTCGGCTGCCGCCCAAGGACGGCAGCCCGGCGGCCGGGAGTGGCGCATACCATCCGACACTGTGATCATCGCGATGGATGAGGCTCTTCGCGCGGGCGGGGGCCTGTTCACCCTGTGGGTGCAAGCCAAACGGGAGGACGAAGAAATCCGGCTCGCGCGGGTCGCGGCGAAGGCGTTTCCCGGTATGGGTGGACTTCCCCCGCTGCCGGGGCGGACAGTGGACGCAACACGGGAGGTGAGACCAACGGATAGGCGACTCTTCGGCGTCGGCGGTCTTAGCGCGACGGCGGTGCTGGCGTTCGCTGGCGACGTGGATACGCAGCTCCAATCACACCGGCCCAAGATCATGGATGTGGCGGACGCGGAAACCGCACTCGCCGACCTTGAACGGGACCGCGACGCCGCCGACCCAGCCGACCTGTTCCCGCCTGCGTACGACGCATGGACAGTGGTTGAGGGGATCCTGTCCCGGCGGGTTCATCCTGCGTACGTCCCGAAGCTGACTCTGCTGGCGGGCACGCTCGCAGCCGGCCTGTCAACAGTCGCCGCGTTCGCGGGGCATGAACAATTCGGCCGGGTGTTCGCTGGGATCGCCGAAGTTCGCGCCAACGCCGCCGGTGAACCAGCACTCCAGGCCCGCGTCGCCGGGATCCAGTCGTGGCAGGCACTCGACGCCGGGCTGGCGCTCAACGCGGCCGACATCGCCACACAAGGCCGACAGATCGCCGATCCAGCGGACCGCGCACGCCTTGCTGCCTATGAGGCGGAAGCGGCCGCGGCTGCGGGGCTGTACAGCCGCGCCGATGAGGCCCTCGCGGCGATGCGCGAGGGGATGCGCGCCGCAGCCAGCGGCCAGCCGGGGATAGTGTGGGGCGAGGCCAACGAGCACCTTTTCACCGCGCTGACCGCCACGCAGATACCCGGCCGCGCCGCGGTGGCGATCACTTACGGCGCGGCCGCCGCCGAGTCGTTTGCGCGTCCCTGTCAGGGGATGGCGCTTGCTCATCTGGCGGTCGCATCTGGGCACCTTCGTGGCGAGCGTCCAGCCCCCGACGCTGCCGCAACGTCCGTCGTCGCCGCACTCGACGTGGTGAAGCATGCGCCGAACGCGGAGGTGCACGGCCGCGCCCGCCGACTCGCCGCCGATCTGTCCGCGTGGAAGTCGGAGCCGCTGGTGCAGGAATTCGGCCGCCGGCTGGCCACCGTCTGACCTTCCCGCACCTAGCGTCCGAGCATGCCGAAGGAAGAGCCCGGCCACTGTGAGCGGCCGGGGTCAGCGGTGGTGCGGGAGGTCAGGCCGCGCCCGCGATCCGACGCTATATCAGGGCGACGGCGTTACCGGTCGTGGGTGCCCTAAAGTCATTTAGGGCGCTCCGACCTGTGGAAATAGACCGGAGGTCGATCATCGCGCTCTCATCGGGCTCCAGCATCCGGGCCGCCACCGATGTCGAACGCTGGATCAAAGACCATCGGCCCGAGGTTGGCGCTGACAGCGGGCCGGGGCGACCTCCAGGATCGCGGGGCTTCCGCCGCACCACACACTCACGTCAACGGCTAGCCAACTGGTGGCTCCCGGGTCCACTCATAGGCAAGGCGGCGAATACCGTCGGTCCTCCCAATATCCACAGGGGGAGACGTGACGACACATCAGGTGCCACCCGATCCGTACGGCAGCTCACATCCGCCTGCCCGCCAAGAGCGTTCCGGGCCGTGGCATGACTACCCGCCACCCCAGCGGCACCCGAGAGGTCACGCTCCCCATGATGAACGTGTCCTGTGGGAGGCCACCAGCCAAACGATCGCCGGCATGGCCTCCGGTGGGCGCGCCGCAGGCCGCTACCGGCTCACCAACATCCGCCTCTACGTCACCCGAGGCATTGCCACTACCACAACCGAGCAGTATGAACTCGAATGGCTGTTCGACATCGACGTCCGCCAGACCCTCATGCAACGAGCACGTGGCGTCGGTGACGTCACCGTTCACGTCCACCGCGGATGGGGTCAGGACACGGTGACTCTCGAGTCAGTGCCGGAGCCCATAAAGGTCCGAGACATGCTCAACGGTCTATCGACGCAGTCGCGACAGCATCCGCGGAACCCATAGGCCGGCAGCAAAAAGCGCCCCGCCGGTCCCCTTCCCATGAAGAGCTGGCGGGGCGTTCACACGCGAGGGCAGCCCCGGACCGGGCGCACGGTTACAGTTCCGGCTGTTCTGGTACTGGCCGGGGTGCTCCGCCGCTACCGTTGATGCGGGGAGGGATCGACTGTAGACGGAGAGCAACCCATGGCGTGGAACAAGCGAGGGTCGACCAGTGGTGGAGCCTCCACCGGCCGTGACAGCGTCAAACGCGGTGGCAAAGGCGGATCCGCCGAATCCAAGAACAACCCCGATACCGAGAAGAACTACGACAAGCGGGGCGCGAAGGCCGGGCATGCCGACCTCGAGCCGATGGAGACCGCGGACTGCCCCACCTGCAACGGCACCGGGAACGTGGTCGCCGAACGGGTCGAGACAGACGAAGATGGTGGCTATTCGGGAACGCAGGAGAAGAAGTGCCCGACGTGCGGCGGGGCTAAACAAATCACCAAGAGAAAATGACCAGCGATCCGCCTGAGCCGGGGCCGGGGCCGGCGGACGACTGCGGCCCGACCGGGCCGGAGCCGGTCGTGCCGATGCTGTCGCTGGTGGCCTGCGACAAGTGCCGGCGTCGCCGTGGCGCCCAGTTGCATGCCACAGGCAGCGTCGAGCGGGTACCAGAGCGGGGGACGTGCCCGCATGGCAGGCCGCTGCGGAAAATCTGGGCGCCTGGGTTCGGGCCGGGCTCCGAGCCGCCGCCGCTGCCCGGCACACCAGAAGAACGGCGCCAAGGCCCGGTCTGAACGGGCCCGGAAGTCGCGCGAGGAGGTTCAGCGACTCCCGGCGGCGATCTCGGCCCGGACCCGCGCGACGAACGCCGCCAGCACCTGTTCGCCCGCGAGCACCCCGGCCGCGGCGGTGACGGTGACATTCGGGCCCGACCAGCCCAGCTCGTGCAGCTCACCGTGGGCCGGACGGACGGCGTGGTCGGCCGCCGCGAGCATCGGGACGTCAAGCACGGAGTCCCCCGCGGCCAGCAGCCGGGCGGTACCGGCACAGCGGGCGACCTCGGCCACCGCGCGCTGCTTGGTCAGGACCGACGGGACGAAGTACACCTTCCGCCCCTGCAGCGACATCGCCCAGCCCGCAGCCCGCGCCGTCTCGGCCTCCCCGGTCAGGTCGGGAATGCCAGCGCGGTCGTGGGCGACGAGGTAGACGAACAACCCGTCGGCGACCCGCACGAGCCGGGCCCAGCCGCCGGCGGCGGACCGCTCGGCGAGCGCCACCATCTCCGCCAGGGGGGCGCAGGCGGCGGCGACCTCGGCCGCCACGCCCGCCGCCCAGGCCGGATCGGGGACCCCGTCGACCAGCAGGTGCCCGCCGTTGGCCGCGATCGCGTAGCGCGGCCGGACCCCGAGCTTGACCCGCGCGTACTGGGCGAGGGTGCGGGTGGTGACCGGGACGAGGACGGCGAGGTCGTGCAACTCGGCGAGCAGGGCCAGCGACCGCGCCGTCGCGAACGAGATCGGCGCGCCGTCGAGGCGTTCGACCTCGACGAGCTCCGGTGCGGGCCGGTCGTCGGCCAGCAGCAGCGAGTGCCGGGAAAAGATCAGCGTCTTGTCCAGGTCACAGGCCAGCAGATGACGCGGCCCGGACGCGGCGGACGGGCCGACCGTCACGGCGGACGAGTCGGCCGTCACGGGACGTCCGGACGCCAGCGCGCGTTCGGGGTGTGGAAGACCGGTGCCGCGCCGACCGGGCGGACCAGCCCCACACAGGAGAAGGGCAGGTCCGCCATCTCCTGGACCTCGACGTCGCGGTCGGCGGCCAGTGCCAGCACGTGCGCCAGCTCGTCGAACCGGTCGGGGGCGATGAGGATGCGCCAGGGCACCCGGCGCAGCAGGACCCGAGTCGTCTCCCCCACCCCCGGCTTCACCATGACCACGTCGGGGATGTCGAACGCGGCTGCGATGCGCTCCACCGCCGCCCAGCCCGCCCAGGTCGGACTGCGGTCGGCGGCCCACAGCCGCGGCCAGGTCTCGGCGACCTCGTCGGCCACCTCGGGGAAGTGGGCCGCCACCGTCTCGACGAAGTGCCGGGACAGATCGTGCGCCGCGAGTTCGGCGTAGTACTTCGCACCGTGGAAGTCATCCGGACCGATGTGCTCGGCGTTGAGGACGGTCCGGCTGACCAGCCCGCTCACCGTCGAGTTCAGGCAGGCGCTCGGGATGAGGAAGTCGTCGCGGGTCCCGTAGAGCGGCACGCACCGAGCCGGGTCAGCCAGTACGGCGAGGGTGTCGTCCAGCCCGAGCCGCGCCACCGCGTCGGTCAGCACCCGGGTCATCACCCCCTTGCCGGTCCAGCCGTCGACGAACTGGATCACCTCCCGGTTGTGCCGGGAGGTGAGGTAGCGGATCGCGTTCAGGTCCACGCCGCGATCCTTGATCACCGAGATCGCGTAGTGCGGGGTATCGAACCCGTGGCGCCAGCTATACCAGCGCCGCATCAGGATCCCCACCGGGGTACCGGCCCGGGCGATCGAGGCCAGGACCGGCTCGGGCTTGGTGACCCGTACAAGCTCCGCCACGAGGCCGGTGGCGAGCGCGACCCGGCGGACCGACCGGTCCAGCGCCCGGTGGTAGAGCTCCAGGTAACCGGCGTCAGGCTGGTACTCGACCGGCAGGTCCTCGGAGTAGTGCCGGCCGGCCTGCATGGCCTCCTCACGGTCCTCGGTGGGCCGCTCCAAGGCGACCGCGCTGAGGTCGGTCAGCAGGAAGGTCACGTCCGCCGGATCGTATGAACCCGAGCCGACGGTGCCGGTGAGCGCGGGATCCACCGCGCCGATCCCGCTCACCGGGCGTCCCCGGGCGCACCGGTGAGCGGTCCGGCGGCGGGCGGCGCACCGGCGGGCGGCGCACCGGTCGGTCGAGGGGACGGCTGGTAGGAGGGCCGGTAGGAGGGCAGCGTCAGCACCGTGACCGGAGCGCATCGGCGTAGCTGAGTAAGCATGCCGTGGAGGCCGGTATCCGCACGGGGAGAGCTCCGGTCCGCCCCCGGGGCGACGTCCGTCTCAAAATCGACGTCCGGGACGGAGTCGACGACCACCACGATGTCGTCGTACATCCCGGGCCGGACGTTGTAGACGTGGCTGGCCCGGCCCGGGTCGTCCGGCGCGGGGAAGGTGAGGGCGGCGCGGATGGCGTAGCCGTCGACGTCGACGGGGCGGACCGGCGAACGCGTCGTGGACTGGTAGCGGATCTCACCCGGACTCGTCCGGGCCAGCGCGTCCGCTATCCGCATCGGCGTGTACATCAGTTCCTCCGTCCCGAGCACGAGCGTGCGACCCGCGGGCCGGGTCAGCGCGGCCAGTACCGTCGCGGCGACCGGCGGCACGACCTCGTCGAGGCGGTGGCGGTCGGTCTGCGACCAGCGATGACGGCCACCGTCAGGCAGGTCGGACGGCCAGTCGGCCACCAACCGGCGAACCGGGTGGGCCACCAGCGCCCCCGTCGCCCGCGCCTCGTCCCGACCGTCCGCGCCCCCGGCGAACCGGGCGCGGACCCGCGCGGCTCGGGCCGCGATCTCGGCCGGCACGGTGACGGTGGCCGTAAGCGGGGCGACGACATCCAGCCGGACCCCGAGCTCGTCGGCGAGATCGGCGAACGCGGCCCGGGCCGCGGGCGGACGGGCGTCGAGCAGCGTGGCAACCACGTAGTGCTCGCGTGGGGCGTGGGCATGCAGGATCCGGATCGTGCCGAGGGCGGTGCGCCCGGTCGACAGCTCGTCGTCGACGAGCACGATCGGCGCGCCGCACCGCAGGATCTCGCGGTCCTCGGGCATCAGCCAGTGGTGGGTCGCGTGAGAATGGGACTCCACGAACTCGAGGATCGGCGTGACACCGGGCAGCGGCCGCCGGGTGGTGTGCAGGTAGTGGCTCGTCGGGAGACCGTCGGCGACCGCGTGCCCCAACGCCGTCGCGGTCTCGCAGTAACCGATCACGATCGGGCCGGTCCGCGGGCCCCCGGGCTGCTCGACCGGCGAACCCGGCACCAGCGAACCCGCAACCGGCGGGTCCGCGACCCGCTTTCCGGCCTCCTCGAAGCCGGGCAGTGCCCGGACCAGCGCGGCGACCCCGGCCCCGGCCGCGAGCGCCTCGGCCGGGGCCACCGGCAGATGCTTGCCGAGCACCCGGCTGACCAACAGGTGCGCCCGGCGTGGGTTGCGGCGCAGGGCGAGTCCCACCAGGGCGTGCAGCCCCTGGCCCGCCACGTCCGCGGTGACCTGGACATCGAGGCCCAGCGCGGTCCACAGCCACATCCCTGCGGGGGCGGCCGCTGGGATGTGGGCGGGCACGGGCGCGGCCGGGTGAGGGATGGGCGCGCCGGTGGGGGCGTCCGTCCCCGCCGTCGCCGTCATCGGGCATTCCGCTGGCCGAGACGACCGTGCGTCGCCGCCAGCACCTCGACGAAGGTGTCACCCTCGCGCAGGACACCGAACGCGCGCGCCCGGCGGATCACCGCCTCGGCCCAGGCCCGGTGCGGACGCAACTCGTTCATCTTGTTCGCGTAGCTGCTCGGCCGTACCCCGCCGGCATCCCCGTCGAGGACAGTCTCGGCATCGGTGTACTCCTCCTGGGGGACGACGTGCAGCGCGTGCACGGCGGGCACGTGGCTGGGATGGATCACCGTCTTGCCGATCAGGCCGTTGGCCTTGTCCAGAACGACCTCCCGGATCAGCCGGTCAAGGTCGGCAGAGACCAGTTCGCTGCGCATCCGGATCGCATCCTCCCCGCCGTCGACGCGGTCCGCCTGCGCGAACGGGGTCACCCGCAGCGAGCTGACAAAGAGCCGTTCCGGCTGGGCGAAGTACTCCCAGACCGGTCCGGTCACGACGTGGTCACCGCCCCGCGCACAGATATTCACGATATCGGCGATGCAGTCCCGGACGACAGCGATGTCGTAGATCGTCAGGTCGCGGTCACGGCGCAGCCCGAACAGCCCACACAGGTCCGTCGCACCGAGCCGGATCGCCAGCACCTGGTCGGCGTGCTTGTCGACCAGCCGCCGGACCGCCGACAACGCCTCCACCCGGGTCTCCCGGTTGATGACCTGCGGGCTCTCCAGCACCGGCATGGCCCACAGCGGGCGACCGACCGTCTCGGAGGCCCGCAGCACCGCCTCCATCGCCGCCTCGCCACCCTCCTCGGCGAACTTGGGCAGCACGAACCCGGCGAGACACCCGACTCCGGCCGGCCCGAGCCGGTCGACAAGATGCGGGATCTGCCCGACCGCGCGGACCCGGACGAACAGCAATGGTATCGCGCCCGCGGCCCAGGGGGGCTCCGCCGCGAGCGCGCGCAACGCGGCGACGACGTTGGCCTCGGCGGCGGCCACCTCGGTGTCAGCGATGGAGTCCTCCAGGCAGAGAACCATCGAGGTCACCCCCGCCGCGGTCTGTCTGTGCACGTCCGACGCCAACCGGGGGCGCGTCCCCGGGGCGTAGAGGGTCGCGCCGAGCGCGGTGGCCAGCAGACGACGATCATCATTCACGGCGATGTCCTCCGGCGGCCGGAGGAACAGTGCGTCAACCGTCTCGGGGCCCAGAAAGGCGAAGTGGCGCAAGCAGCGTTCTCCTCGTCAAAGGCAGGGGCGTCGTTCGACGAGCATCCCGAAACGGTACGCGCCGACCGGAGCCGGCAAGATCGTGAAACGTCGCCTCTCGGTGACGGTACCTGGCGAATGGCCTCCGACGACAGACGGCGGGAACTGACAGCCAGCCGACACACGGCGGCCATCTCGGCGCCATCTACGGGGCGCCGACCTGCGGCGCAGCGTCCGCGAGCGGCCAGCCACCAGTCGGCAGCGGGCGGCCGAGGCGCCGCCCGCCCCCACGAACTCGACTAACTGGCGCCGAATCCGAAGAGCTTCTTGTACATGGCGGACGCCTTCGGGTTCTGACCGCCGTTCGTGATGGTCGAGCAGACGTTTCCGGGAGTGGGGTCGCTGAAGTAGGCCTCGTAGCCCATCACGTCGCTGGCCGCCTTGAAGGTGTCGAACATCTTCTGGATGTAGAAGGGATTGTCGCCACCGCCGTCACCGCTGCAGGAGGCCACCCCCCATTCCCCGACGCCGACCTTCTTCCCGTGCTCCCGGGCGAACCTGATCACGTAGCACAGGCCGTTGACGTCCTCGCACTGCTTGTTCCACGTCGCCTCGTCCTTCGACGGGGGGAAGTGATCGTAGGGGTCGATGCCGACATAGTCCACGTACTCGTCGCCGGGGTAGGCGCCCCAGGGGCTGTTGCCTCTGGGCACTGGGGAGGCGTGCGCGTTGAAAGTCCAGTCGATCTTGACTTCGGGGTCGGTGGACCGGATAGCGGTCGCGATCTTCCGGAAACACTCCCGGAACGCCGTCGGGTCGGCGTCCGTGTGCCAGTACATGAATGTTCCGTTAAACTCCCAGCCGATCCGGATGATGGAGTCCGCCCGGCCGTGCGCCACGAGGAAACTGCCGAGCTTCTTCCATTCGGAGTCGTACTCGCCTCGGGCGCAGGCGGCGTTGTTGCCCTGGCCCTTGGGGAATGTCGGCTGGCTGATCAGCAGCTTGCCCTGGAAACCCTTGAAGAGATCCACCGGCCAGGACGGCTCCACCAGCCCGCCCCAACCCTGGTTGCGGCTCGTGTAGACGTGGACAATGTCGTTCGGCCGGCCGCGCCAGTCACCGAACTCGACGAGCTGCGCGAGCTGATGCGACTGGAACCCCGACAGCCACGGCAGGCCCGACCTCGTCCCACCGGCGCCGGTGCCCGTCGATCCCGTACCGGGGGACGGCGACGCGGACGCCGAACCGGCGGCGGACGGGGCGGACGGGGACGGCGCGGGCGAGACGGCCGGGCTCGGCGAGGTGCCCGCGGACGCGCCCTGCTGCCTGGGAGACGGCGACGTCGAGGGCGCCGTCTTCACCACCGGTTCGTCGGGAAGAGTCGGGGCGGCCTGGAACGCCCGGGCGGCCGCCTCCGGTCCGGTCACATCAAGGGCGTCGGTCGCCGTGGCCGTGCCCTGGGTGGCCTTGACGTTGACGGTTCCCGCGAAGTCCGCCGGCACCCGGAAGCCGAGGATGAAACGGCCGTCGGCGTCCGCCCGGGTGAGCGCGCTGCCGCCCAGCTTGGCCGTCTCCGCCACGACGGTGACATCATCACCCGCGGTAAAACTGCGGCCACCGACGAGCACGATGTCCTGGTCGAAGAGGACGAGGGTGATCCGGCTGCGCGCCTGCGGGCTCAGCGTGGTGAGCGGAACGCCCTGCGTGCGGCCACTGCCCGCGTCGCCCCCCGCCCGGCTGGATCCGCTCGTCGCGGATGGCGACACGGCCGGAGTCGGCGACGGTGAGTTTCCCGCGGCGCGGGCCAGCGGGGTGACCGCCTGGAGGAGACCCACCACGAACACGGCTATCAGGCCGATCCGGGCTCCGGTCCGGACCCGACGCTGGGTGTGGATCCGGCCGCTGCGGGGTCGTCGATGGGCTGAGGGAATCGGCCGGCCGACCGGAGGGGCGGGTCGGCCGCGGATGATCGAGGCCATGCTCGCGCGCTGCCTTTCGGTGTTGGCGTGACATACTCCCGTCGGATCACCCGGCACGCGACGGCGGAGCATGGCCGGACCACGACCGACGATGGGCGTCCCCTCCGAGCGGACCGCTCGCACGGCAACCGCTCAGCGCTCCACCGGACTCGACCCATGCCTCACCAGGCGAGTCGACCGGGCACCGTCAGGTGCCCGTCCGTGAACCCGACCGTCCCCGACCTCGCAGCCGGAACGATTCGACAGGTGCTCCACCCAGGTAACCGATACACACCTGGACGGTACTGGGACTAGGAGTGATGAGACCAATCGTAAACGGCGCACCCCAGCCAAGGAACAGCACCCTCATGAATATTTTTCGTAGTAGCGCATATGTTGTAGATCTGGTGCTACAAATCCCGAGGTAACCGCCATAAATCAACGGAAAGACAAGAAGAAATGAGCCGGAGCGGACCACAGAGAGCACACTCACCCGGGATCGCTCCGGATCATCGAATGACCAATGCGTCGTCCGGTGGTTGGGTGATGGTCCATCCAGTCGGGTGCACCAGCGCCGGCAACAGCCGGACTCCCCAGGGCAGCTGGGCGCCGTCCAGAGTGACGTCGATGGTCCGGGTGCCGGCCTGGTCCACAGCGGCGAGCCGAGACAGCTCGTGGGCCTCCGCGGCCACCCGCGGCGGTACGGTTCCCGGCCGCGCGAACAGGATCAGATCTCCGGCCGGACCGGTGGTGTGCACCTGTACCCGTAGGGTGCGCCGCCGCCAGCCGGACCTGCTCACGGTGTAGGTGACGGTCGGCTGGGCGACCGGAGCCGGCGGCGGTGACGCGGGGCCGGTGGGCGGGCCCGCCGGCGGGTTCGTCTGCGCCTCCGGCGCGTGCTCCGGCACCGGACGGACCGGCACCGGATGGAGGGGGCCGGTGGTCATGGGCTGCGGGTAGGTGCCCGTGGCCGTAGGCAACGGCACAGCACCCGTCGCCGTAGGCAACGGATAGCCCCCGGTGCGGGGCTGGGTCGGCCCACCCAGCGACTGCATCGTGATCGGGTCGGCGACGGCACCGACCACCGACCGGCCCGAAACCACGCCGGCCGAGACCACGCCGGCCGAGCCTCCCGGGCTGCTCCCGGACGCCGCCGGCATCGGGGGTGGATCAGGACGCGTCGCGGGGCGCGCCAGCACTGAGACGCCGGCCGCGACCACCCGGGCCACGCCCCCCGACCGGTACACCGGGTAGCAGGCCACGTGGTAGGCCCACCCGTCCCGCGGCGCGGCGAGATGCCAGCCGCCCTTGATCTCCAGGCTGGTGTTGGTGACCTTGGCGCCCGCGGCGTAGGGATCATCCGGTCCGGTCGGCGGTTGGTCGCGGCGCCAGAGCACCCGCGCCTCGGTGACCCCCGGCGGCAGCTGGAAGGACAGCACGATCGAGTCGCCTCGATCGTCGGCGCGCAGGTCCCGCACGGGTTCGATGGCGAGGTGACGCACGGCCCGGCCGACGACGGCCGTCCCGCCATGGACCGTCAGCGGCGTGTAGATGACCTCGCCGACCTGTGCCGCCTCGCTGACCTGCCCGGAACGGCTCAGTCCCACAAGACGTGACGAATCGGTGATGGCAGCGAGCGACACGTCGCTGCCTTCTGGCCCGATGCCGATCATCGGCAGGGGCCCCGACCCCGGGTAGGGCCACGGGCCGGTACTGGTCGCGTGGGCGGTGGCGACGGGGACGGCCGGCGGCTCCGGCACCGGGGTCGCGTAGATCCGCACCTCCCAGCCGGGCGGCGGCGTCCAGCGCAATGTGGTCCGCCCGGCGGCGGTGACCACCGTGAGGTCATGGACGGGCCGCGGGCGGGCGGCCACCTCCAGCGTCACCTCGGCCCCGGGGGTCCGGGCCGGGCGTCCCTGCGCGTCCTGGTATTCGACGAAGACGCGGTAGCGATAGGTCACGCCGACGACGACATCGGTGTCGTGGAAGAGGCCGCCGGTGCCCCGCGCCCGCCGGGGCGGCTGGCTGACCGCGGCGGGCGGTGCCACCGTCCGCTCCACTGTCACGGCGGCCAGCGCCCCGCCGAGGCTCCAGTCCAGGCGGACCCCGGCGGCGGTGCGCTCGGCCCGCAGGTCGGTGATGTCCCGGGTGAAGACGAGCGGGGCGGCCTCCACCGGCACGGAACGGCGCTCACCGCAGAGGGCGGTCACCTCGTATCGCACCGGCGTCCAGGCGGGGGCGCCGGCATCGCACAGCTCCGTCGAGCGGGTGGTACCGAGGCTGCTCCGCCCCGGGGCCACCCCCTGGCCGTCGCTAACTTCCACGGGCACGATGCGTTCCACCCGGTAGGAGACCGCTCCCCCGACCGAGGGCGAAGCACGCCACCACAGCTGCACCGAACCGTCGGGGCCCGGCACCGCGGTCAGGTCGGACGGCGGGGAGAGCGGCAGGGCCGCCATCGCCGCGAGCGCCTCCCGGTTGTCCGCCGCCGTCGCGAGGACCGCGGCGAGGGCGGCCTCCTGGTCCTCGGGTGGTAGCGCGCGCGCCGCCTCGACCCGCCGGCGGATCACCGCCTGGGCGGCAATGAGCTCGGCCAGTACCTCGGCCGGTTTCCGGCCGTCGGGGCCGGAGACGTCGGCGGCCTGTGCCGCGAGCCAGCGGGCGTCGGCGAGCGCCGCATCCGCCCGGCACGCCGCGCGGGCCTCGGCGAGGGCTCGCCAACCGGCGTCCGCGGCGCCCAGCGCGGCGGAGACCCGGGCTCCCAGTTCCTCCGCCGTCCCGGCGACCGGCCCACCGACGGCGGCCAGCACCGGATGGGCGATCGTGAGGATCTCGCCAGCCTGGCGGGGATGACCGCCCTCCAGGGCGCGGCGCACCGCGACGAGCGCCTCGGCCGCCTCCCTGGCCTGGCGCAGGCTGTGCCCGCAGTGCCGGTAGACGACCGCCGCCGCCTCGGTTATCGATCCGCAGGACGGGCAGGTGGTGTAGAGGTCGGTGTCGCAGTGCCGGCAGTGCCGCACGGACCCGGCCGCCTCCGGCCGGCCGCATCCCGAGCATACCACGTAGTCGACGACCCCGCCGACGTTCACCGCGGCGCCGAGCTCCCGGGCCGCCTCCAGGGCGACGGACTTCGCCTGAGCCGCGGTCAGTCCGCGCCCGGTCGCGAGCGCCGCCCGGACGAGACCCTCGAAGGCGACCGCGGTGAGCTCGCCGTCGAGCACGACGTGTTCCTCGACCGCGGGCCGCAGCTCGTCCACGGCGTCCGCCATCAGCCCAACGGTGTACGCGGCGGGGTCACCCTCGATCAACCGGGCGGAGACGAGGGCGAGCAGGTCCGCGGTGACCGTCTTCTCCCGGTCATGGGGACGGTGGTGGTTGCCCGCCACCATCACGGCGTACGCGGCCCGCAGCCGCTCCGGTGAGGCGTCCGGGGCCAGCCCCAGGAAGGCCCACAGCGACGCCGTCGAGACCCGGCCCCCGCCGCGCAGGGCGCGCAGCTCGCCGAGCCGTTCAGAGATCTGCCGGCGGACCTCGGCCGGCAGCGGTTCGACGCCCCCGCCGACGGCGTCGATGATGATCTGCTCCCGGCTCAGACGAGCATCGAACTCCTCGACCGTCACCCCGGCGGCGACGGCGAGGCGGCGCAGGCCGTCCACCCGGGATGCCGGGATGCCGCCGAAGCGCTCCCGGACGGTGGCGAGATAGCCGTCGACCTTGGCGAGACGCTCGGCGTCACCGCTACGCCGGGCCACCAGCACCCGGGCGCGGACCCGTTCCCGGGAGTCCGCGTCCCGCAGCGGCTCCTCCCATTCCGCCCGCCGACGGACAAGCTCGGCGGCAAGGGTCGCGTACTTCGCCGAGTTGCGTTCCCGCTGCAGGAAGGCGAGCACCCGCACCAGGTGCGCCCCGACGTCGGAGTCGGTGTACGCCATCGTCGGATCGAGACCCGCGAGGAGGAACGGGTCGGTGGTGTCCAGGGAGGCACAGGCCCGCAGCGGCGCCAGCACCCGCTGGCGATAGCCGCTGCCGTCGAACGCCGCGCTCACCGATCCACCTTCGTCCCACGTGCCCACCGCGCCCGCCATGCCCGCCGGGAATCGGCCGGCGGCCCGTCGTCAGGCGCCGATCGTGAAGCGGCCGTCGACCACTCCACACCTGAGAGTACGAAGCCGCGCCTCGGCGCGGGCCGCGGACGCCAGGTTGGCACCGCCCGCACGCACTGCGCGCACCCACGTCCCCGCGAGGCCTGGAAGGCGCTCCACCGGACGCGGTGCCTGGTCAGGCTGAACCCTATCCACTCCGGCGTCGGCCGCCGCGGGCCGGAACACTCGTGCGGGAACACTCGTCGGGGAGGCCGAACGGCCCCCTCGGGCACCGGCGCCGATCCGCCGGGGCCCGATCCGCCGCGGGGTCTCAGTCCCGCTGCTTGAGCAGGCTGACCTTCGCCGACTCGACGGCCCGCATCCCCTCCGAGCCGACCCCGGCGCGCACCTCGAGCACCAGGGGGGTGGCCGCGCCCTCGTGCGAGGCGGTGACCTGGATCGTCTGGTCCCCGCCCATCGTGAAGGTCACCTCAACGGGGGTGCCCAACGGGTGGCCAGGCGGAATCCCGCTGATGGAGCCGGCGACGATCACCTTGTTGTCGTCGATCGCCGTGAACTCGGCGGTGGTGCCCTGCTCGAAGACCCGGATGTCCACCTCGGCCTGATCGTCGACGACGGTGTAGAAGGTCCGGGTGACGGCGATAGGCAGCGGGTCGTTCTGGTGGGCGAGGAAGGCCGCGACCGGTGTGCCCCGATCCTCGGCGAAGATCCCGAAGCCACGCGACGTGACATTCGTCACCTTCGTGCGGACGAGATCAACCACGGAGGCGGTCGCGAGTCCCGCCTCCTCGGCGCTGGCGGCGGCCGCCTTCTCCACGTCCACGGCGTCAGCTGCGGCGAGTTCCTGGTCGGGACGTAGATGCCCGCTGGCGACCAGGTCCGCGTGGACCTCCCGCTCCAGCGCCTTCTTCTGCCCGTACACCGCGGCGCCCTTGGCGACGGCAAGATCGGGATCGGCAAGCCGGGAGGTGAGCCCGAAGGACTCCTGCAGCCGGCGGGCCACCGCCGGTGTCTTGCTCATGCCCCCCACCAGCAGGCACAAGTCGATCTTCTCGACGCCTTTCTCTCGGGCCCGCGCTAGCACCGAGCCGGTCAGGTCGAAAGTGCGCCGCAGCAGCGGGCCGGTGATCTCCTCGAAGACGGTCCGGATCACCGGCACGCTTGTGCGTCTGCCGTTGTGCACGACCAGCACGTCGACGCTGTCCCGGCCGGACAACGCCAGCTTCGCGTCCTCGGCCGCGGCCAGCAGCTCCTGCTCGTCATAGACGTCGTCGAGCGGGTCGCCCGCGTCGGGCTGCGCCTCGGTGAACTTCTGCGCCAGGTAGCGGACGAGTTCATTGTCCCAGTCCGCACCGCCCAGCTCGTGGTCGCCATCCGTGGCGACCACGGTGATCGCGCCCTCGCTCAGCCTGATAACCGTGGTGTCGAACGTGCCACCGCCGAGGTCGTAGACCAGCACGGTCGACTCCTCGGCCCCGTCCTGGCCGAATCCGTAGGCGAAGGCGGCGGCGGTCGGCTCGTTGATGATGTCGACCACGTTGAGGTCGGCGAGCTCGCCGGCCAGCTTCGTCGCCTTGCGCTCCTCGTCACCGAAGTACGCGGGCACGGTGATCACTACATCGGTGACCGGGACACTGGTCGCGCGTTCGGCGTCCGCGGCGAGCGCCTTGAGCACCAGGCTCGACACCGCGGAGGCGCTGTACTCCGCGTCATGCGCCACGAACCGCCAGTCCGACGCGCCCATGTGCCGCTTGACCAGCCGGGCGACGTCGTCGGGACGGATGCGAGTCTGGCGTTTGGCCTGGGTTCCCACCACGAAAGAGGTTGGGCCCTCCGCCCCAGTGTCGAACAGGACGACCGAAGGCGTCGTCGGCTGGGACTCGATGTTGCGGATCACTTCCGGTCGGCCGTACTCGTCGATCTGGGCGATGCAGGAGTAGGTCGTGCCCAGGTCGATCCCGAACACCTTGGTGCCTGCCACCATCTAATTCTTCCCTTCACAAGCCTCGTAGCGTTCGCCGCGGTGCCCGCCCTCCGCGGCTCAGCGCGATCGGTAGACCTCGGTCTCCGCCGGTCGGACGACCGTGGTCTCGCCGCGGACGAAGCCCGGACGAACAGTACGAGCGATCGTCCCGTCCCGTCCCGGGTCGTCCGTCAGCACCCAACGCACCCCCAGGTGCCGCGCCGGGTCGAAGGTCCCGCCCGGCACCGCTGTATACGGGCGGACGTCCACAGCGACATCGAGCACCTGGAGCAGCTGCTTACGCAGGATGCCGGCGACACTCTGCGGATCGTCGGCCCCCAGGGTATCCATTTGATCATGAAGTCGAATCAACCCCCGCAGAAGGGGGGCCATGGCTTCGGTAAGTTCACCACTACGTAGCCGGGCATTCTCAGTGTGCAATCGGTCCACGGGTTGGGTATCATGCCGCCGTAGCCGGGCCAATTCGTCGACGCGGCTCGCGAGGCGTTCCAGCGCCACCGCCTGGACAGCACCGATCGAACCCACCAGATCCGTCCCGCCGCCGTCAGGGCCCGGGCTGCCCGCGGGGCAGGCCTGATCCGCCGGGCCGCCCTGAGAAACTTGATCATCCTGAGCCGCGGTGCCGCCGTGGCCGGCCGGGCCACGCTCCCCATCCCGTTGATCCGGGCCTGTCGGGGACCGTGTCGGCGTCGCCGGTCCGGCGTGCTCGGATGCCACGGCCGGCTCCGGCCCGCCGGGCCAGACCTCCTCAGGCCCGGCCTCCTCGGGGCCAGCCGCCCCGAGGTCCCCGCCCTCGGAACCGCCGTCCCGGAGATCACCGTTCTCGAGGTACTCCTGCCGGGAACCGTCGGGGGCGTAGGAACCGTCGCCAGGGTAGTCGCTGCCGTCCGCGCAAGGTCCGGCGCCGGGAAACGGGTCGGTTGCGCCGGGAAACTCATCCCGCGCCCCATACCCCGATCCGGCATGGTCCCCGTAGCCACTCGACCCGCCGTGGCTCGGCGGCGAGGGGGACCATGCCGAGGCGTTCCGTGCCGGGAACCGGTCCTCCCCCGGCGGATAGGCGTCCACCGGAACCTGCCGTCTCCGGCCCTGCTCCCAGCCGGCCGCTCGCGAAGGATCGGCGTATGCCGGGTCGGCCTGGCCCGGCTCGGCGCCAGGCACCGGCCCGCCGCGATCATCGGCGGAGTATCGCCCGGGCCGCTCCCGGCCTTGCCCGGAAGCCGGGTCACGATCAGGATGAGATCGGTGCCCGGGGTGGGCCCGTTGGTCGGAGCTCGCGCGGTCGGCGCGCGTCCGCTCGGGTGAGGGCTCGCGACGTGGCTGGAACATCGAGTATCGATCCTCCTCGCCGACGGGCGGCGGGACCGGATGGCTCATCGCCGGCTACCGGCGTCATTTGCGGCCAGCGGTCCAGTTCAGGCCCCAGCCGTAGGCCTCGTCAAGCTCGCGGTGACCGCTGACGTAGCGGACCTCCCGGCTGACCTTGAAGTCGTTGCCGGTATTGGTCAGCAGGGCAACGGCGCACATCCGGACGCCGCCGGCCCGCTCGTCCAGCCGGACCTCGATCGGGGCACCCTGCGCCGGAGTCAGGGTGACCACCGCGTCGGCCTGGTCGAACGAGGCCACCCCCTCGTAGATGAAGGCAAACACGAGGATGCGGCGGATCTGGGAGATGGCGGCGAGGTTCACGTACAGGTTCTCGCCACCGACCGCGGCGCCCGTGCGGTCGTCCGCGTCGAGGTTGATGAAGGGGGGGTCCGTGAAGGAGCCGAACGCATCGCCCAAGGCCTGGACCACACCCGCACGGCCGTCGGAGAGTTCGAACAACGCGGCGAGGTCGAGATCAATGCCGCCGCCCGCGGCGCCCAGCACCCGCTTGAGGAAGCCGCCCTTCTGCTGGCCGCCGCCCGACTGCTGGTTCCAGTTGAGGTTCACGTGCAGCCGCCCGCCACCGCCCTGCTTGCTCAGCGAGACGGTCGGCGCGGATTTCGTCAGTGTCACCTTGCTCAGTGAGACCAAGCCGGAACCGGCCGCCGGGGTGGCGGGACGTTTGCTGTAGTCGATGCCCATGGTCCGCTCCCTCGCGGTAGCTGGGTGTCATCCATGATCAGATAATCATCGCCTGGCAGGATCGGACGCCGGTACCCGACGATGTCACAGACGATGTCACATCCGCGGCGGTGCTCTCCAGACCGGCCGCCCGGGCCCGGTTGCGCCGGGCAGCTGTCACCGCCCGGCGCTACAGCGGGGCGCCGACGACCTCCCGTGGCTGCCCCGGGCCGCCCTCGCCCTCGCCCGGGACGGACCCGGCACCCGCCGAACCGCGCTCGGCGGACCGGTGGCGGATGGAGGACAGCAGCGACAGACCGATGAAAGCCACCCCGGTGATACCGGTGACGATCTCCGGAACCTCGGTCTCGATCGAGACGCCCAGGATGACGGCCAGCGCCCCGATCGCATAGTGGGCACCGTGCTCGAGGTAGATGTATTCGCCGAGGGTGCCCCGCTGGACCAGGTAGACGGTCAGGGACCGGATGTACATCGCGCCAATCCCGAGGCCGGCCGCGATGATGAAGATATTCTGGGAGATCGCGAAGGCACCGACGACCCCATCGAATGAGAACGACGCGTCGATGACCTCGAGGTAGAGGAAGAGGAACGCGGCGGCCTTGCCGGTGGCGAGCACCAACTTCGGCGGGCCGGCGGTGCCGTTCAACCGGGCCGGGGCCAAGCCGGCCGACTCGGCCGCGGAGCCGGAGTCGTCGGCATCGGCGCCCACACCGCGGGCCTCGAAGAACTCGCCGAGTCCCCGCACGCCCAGATAGGTCGCGAGCCCCGCCAGCCCGGAGAGCAGCACCTGCTGCTGGTGGCCGCCGGCGAAGGCCTGGCCGACCACCAGCAGGGCGATGAGCCCGAGCACGATCGGAACCACATCGAGCTGGCCCGCCCTGCGCAGCGGCTCCTCCAGCTTCTTGATCCACTGGATCTCCCGTTCGGGGTCGAACAAGAAGTCCAGGAACAGCATGAATAGGAAGATCCCGCCGAACGCGGCGATGGCCGGATGCGCGTCATCCAGTTTCTCCGCGTACCGGGCACTGTCGTTCAGCGCCAGGTCGAAGACCTCGACCGGACCGAGATGCGCGGTCAGCGCCACGATGGCGATCGGGAAGACCAGACGCATGCCGAACACCGCGATCAGGATGCCGAACGTCAGGAAGATCTTCTGCCAGAACTGGCTCATCCGGCCAAGGATCGTCGCGTTGATGACGGCGTTGTCGAAGGACAAACTGATCTCGAGCACCGCGAGAATCGCGACAAGCGCCGCGGCCCGGGGGCCACCGATCACCCCCGCCGCGGCCACCCCGATAACAGTGATCGCCAAGGACCATCCGAAGACCCGCAAGGCGTGCACGCCTACCAACACCCTCCCGGACCGGTCGCCAGATCCCGGCCGCGCCGCGCGGGCGGATCCGCGGTCCGTCGGATCCCGCATCGCTCAAGCATCACCGGAGACCGCATCGTCCGCGGCCTACTGGCCCGGTGCGGCGGTCGTCGGCATCGTAACTGCTCGTCTGGTGGGTGCGACCTGACAAAAATGCTACACCCGATGTGTATCGCTTTATCTGTACATGTCACCCACACACGGCCGGATCCCTAGCATCCGGTCATTACCGGACCGGCCGTCCGGACCCACCGGCCCGGTCAGACCCGCCGGCAGGTCGGGCCCGGTCGCCTGACCGAGCCCGACCGCGCACCCGGGGTTCAGACGTTGACGCCGAAGTCGCGCGCGATCCCGGTCAGACCCGAGGCGTAGCCCTGTCCGACGGCTCGGAACTTCCAGTCCGCGCCGTGCCGGTAAACCTCGCCGAACACCATAGCCGTCTCGGTGGAGGCGTCCTCGGTGAGGTCGTAGCGGGCGATCTCGCTGCCGCCGGCGCCGTTGACGATCCGGATGAAGGCGTTGCGGACCTGGCCGAAGCTCTGCTGCCGCGAGTCCGCGTCATAGATCGAGACCGGGAAGACAATCTTGTCAATCTCCGATGGCAGGGTCGTGAGGTTCACCATGATGGCCTCGTCGTCGCCCTCACCCTCGCCGGTCAGGTTGTCGCCCTGGTGCTCGATCGCGCCGTCGGGACTCTTGAGGTTGTTGAAGAAGACGAAGTGCCCGTCCGACGCGACCTTGCCGTCGGCCCGGCACGCGATGGCGCTCGCGTCCAGGTCGAAGTCCGCGCCGGTTGTGCTCCGAACGTCCCAGCCGAGTCCGACCAGGATGTTGGTGAGTCCGGGCGCCTCCTTGGTCAGCGACACGTTGCCGCCCTTGCTGAGGCTGACTCCCACTGCTCTCCTCCTGCTGTGCGTTGTTCGAAAGGGCCGCTGTTCAGATGTTGCCGCTGTTCAGATGTCTCGGAGGCCGCTCAGGCGGCCCCCCGCGGAAGCCGTCGACCCGGGGCAAGGTGCGCCCCGGGTGTCCCCGGCATCCGGGCGCCGGCAGCCTACTGCGCGGCGTGAACGCCACAGTGACTCTCCGCCCGCGAAGGCCACGTGGCCGGAGTACTGTGCCCTGCGGGACGAACGAGTGGGCCGCGAGGTTCCCGCGGCCGGCGCCACACCGCCCCAGCGCCGTCCCGTTGCCGCGCCGGCTCCGCCCGGATCGTCCCGGTGCCGCTCGCCCTCCACGATCGAATCACCCCTTTACGCGCCGGTAACCGCGGCGGAACACCACACAAGCTACCCCGACCCCACCACACAACATCACCACAATGATTCCGGAATGCGCCGGGCGTCCGCCGCCGGGACCCGGTGACGCTCCGGCCTCGACCC